>JAJZNV010000005.1 GCA_021852265.1 Nanobdellota archaeon | reverse complement strand
TGTGGAGGATTAATCTTTAATTTTCTTAAATAATATATTACTTGTATGAGAATAGCCGTAATAAGGGAAAAAGAATGCGAAGCTCCGGATAACTGCAATTATATTTGTGCAGAAGTATGCCCGGTTGTACGGAAGGGCTTCAGAGAGACGGTCTACCCCAGAGAAAATGGAAAAGCGGCAATAAATGAGAGTCTATGTATAGCCTGTGGAATCTGTGTAAAAAGGTGCCCTTTCGATGCTATCCGCGTGATAAATCTACCAGATGAAATGATGAAAGAGGTTACCTTCCAATATGGCGTAAATACGTTTAGAACGTTCAATATCGCAACACCGGTTGAGAAGAAGGTTGTAGGACTTATCGGGAGAAATGGTATCGGAAAGACTACAAATATAAATCTTATATCTAATTCGCTGAGGCCAAATTTTGGCGAGTACCAGCAAATGTTTTCGACGGAGGAGATAATAAAACGATTCAGAGGCAAAGATATCCAACCGTTTCTTACGAAATTATATAGTGGCAGTTTAAAAGTAGCCAAAAAACCCCAGGACTTTACGCTTACAGGAAAGGTTGGAGATATAATAAAAAACAACCGTTTTGAACTGATAAGAAAATCACTTATGGAGAGGGACTCTGAAACGCTTTCCGGTGGAGAAGCCCAACTTGTAAAGATAGCATCGATTCTAGATGAGGATGCTGATGTGTACATATTCGACGAGCCTATGAATTTCCTGGATATAACGCATAGACTGGTGGTAGCAGAAACTATCCGGACAAAATTGAATGACAAAACCGTTATCGTTGTAGAGCATGACCTTGTTATGCTAGACTATCTTACAGATCTTATCCAGATACTATATGGTTCCGACGCAAACTATGGAATAGTCTCACAAGTAATGCCATCGCGCAATGGTATAAACAATTACATTGAGGGTTACCTGCCCTCTGAAAATGTGAGATTTAGGAATTGGGAGATAAAAATAAAAAAAACGCTATCGACCGCCAGTGCAAAGCCTCTAGTCTCATGGCCCGAATTTAAGGTGACGTTAGGCGGTTTTAATCTACATACAAAAAGCGGTACAATTTATGAAGGAGACATAATCGGTGTTATAGGAGAAAACGGGATAGGAAAAACGACGTTCATAAAGTCTCTAGCAGGATCACTTGAAACCAGTGAAGGCAAGTTGGATTTAGGAGTCAAGATTTCCTACAAGCCTCAGATGATACAGAGGTTTGACAGTATGGTCATAGATGCACTAAATGCGATAAAGCCCAATTTTATGGAGGATAATGAGTTATCTGGCTTGATTAACAAATTGGATGTGAACAAAATTCTAAACAAAAACATAAAAACACTCTCCGGCGGTGAGCTTCAGAAAGTTGCAATAGTTGCATGCTTGATGGCAGACGCAGAGATTTATCTCTTTGATGAGCCTTCTGCAAATCTAGACATTGAAGACAGATTAGGCACAATGTCAATAATATCCTCTTTTATAAGCACCAAAAAGAAAAGTGCCATTGTTGTCGACCACGATTTAATGTTTTTAGATTCAGTCTGTTCAAAAAGCATACTGTTCAATGGTGAAGCCGGACTAAATGGTCTCTGTGATGAGATAACTTCTACTTCTTCTGCGATAAACTCTTTCTTAAAGCGCGTTGACATCACAATGAGGCGCGATAAAGACAGTGGCAGACCAAGAATAAATCTCAGAGGGAGCCGCTTGGATACTGAACAGAAGGCAACTAACAAATTTTTCAGTGATTGATAAAATATAATTTGTATCAAAATCTTTCTTTAAAGTAATAAAACTTTCCACTTGAAATGAACAAGTAATATTTAAGTAATATAAATTAAGCGCTTTTTAGAGAGTTCGACTAATAATATTATTGGAGGGGGGAAAATGGAAAAGGAGGAATTTAGAGAATTGTGTAGAAGGGTGTTGGAGAATTTTACATTGTACAACCAATATCAGAACAATGTACCTTATGATAGGGCTTATGAGATAAGCCAAATGATCTTAAGGATAAACAATCTTGCCATAAAGAATGGCAGGTATAAAGGGGACCTTAAAACGTACCTAATGGACTTTGAGCACAAGTTGCAGTCTGAAGATAGGAATAGGGCGGTATTGTTCGTTTAGGCAGATAGTTGTCTAAAAAGTGACATGAGCTGTTAGAAGATAATTAACCTATCTTTATACTCACTAGATCAAGTGCTAGAGAGAATACGGTTATCTCTCCGTCTGATATACCTCCCAATGAATAGGCATCAACAAGATAATTATTAGGACTCCCCGTCGTTGCATATCTCCCTATTGTCAGAGTGCATGAACCAGTAGGTGTATTATTAAAAATTTCCCAGCCATTCGCAGCGGCGGGACCAACCCTCACATTCGCATTATTGAACACCGTACAGTTTGGTGCTGATAATGAGATATTTTGTCCAGGAAATCCAGATTGTGGCTGCAGCGAATAATTACAGGATGAACTACATAAACTGCTATAGTTCGTCACGAATATCGGCTCATTAAACTGATGCATAGATGATACATTCTGAGAAAATCCACTAGAAGAATAATTGAATATGTTCACATTCGGTGTAGACTGACTATAGTTCTCAAGCGCATCCACGGATATATAATAAGGAAAATCGAGTTCTTTACCGAGGGTTTGCAAAATGTAAGCCCTGAAGGAGGACTCGGTCGTTACGCTATTCTGTAAGCCTAATAACTGTGCCCTTGTGGAGTTCACAAGCATGAATGAGGTTACTGCCGTAGAGAATTGACCCATCGTATCCCCAGTACTTATGTAAGTCTTATTAAGAGAAGTGTAGTATGACGATAGGCTATATGCACCTATTATTATCGAAGTTATAAGAACTGCACTTACAACTAAGTCCATTGAAAATATTTGCCCTTTCATACAATCCACTCTGAGTAACTAAGTCTGATTATAAGCGAACCGGGGTATAATACGACGAACCTCTGTATAGAAGTAAGGTAAGTCGGATTTGACGGGATAGGGTATCCTGCAGTTATCGGAACGGAGTTTACCCTCAGGCGGCTATTGTTAAGATAGTAAACTGAAATATTAAAGTTCGCACCGCCCCTTATAAGTTGGGATATGCAGCCGACAGGCATAGTTGTTAGATTATAAAGTTTCTGCGGAAGCGCCGAAAACGAATTATACATCACCCCGAGAGTTATGATGCGGCTGCAGCCCGTGGACGTCCAATTTGACGGGAGACCCGCTGATCCAATCAGCGTATCGGCGGCCGCCGAAGCCTGTGTGTTTAGGGAATCCAATACCGCCTGCACATAATAAGAGGAGTATGGATTAGAGACGGATGCGACGGAATCTATAAATATAATTACTGAGGTCAGTATCAGAATAAATATAAAAAGGGACATCAAGAGATCGATAGTCAATACCTGTCCGGTTTTATCCATAAACGATTATGCTAAACATTAAATATAAAGATAATCGATATAACCGGTATGGGCTCTGAAATTGACGAGATTTTTTTGAAAGTTTCGAATCTGCTATCGCGGGGACCTGCACTTACTATCGATATAGCTGAATATATAGGAAAGGACACTACTCAAACATCAGCGATACTCGATTATTACGTCGGAAAGGGTGACATCGGACGCACGGAGCGCAGGTATGGCACGTCAGCGATTTACTACTTGGGGAAAGATCTAGACCTAGCGATAAATAAACTGTATGAAACGCTCAACGGTAACGAGAAGACGCTTGTAAACAAAATAAAAAATGCAAAGGTATTGGGAAGGGAGGATCTTACACCTGCAGAGAGGTATATACTAAAGGCACTCATGGACTTCGTAAAAATCGTCTCTGCAAAGGATTCTGAAACTGGAGAAACTATAGAATATATTTATTATTACTCGCTATCCTTGAAAGAGGTCAGTGATATTCTAAATACGCCAAAGCATAAAATGATAAAATCTGGAGTAATCTCTCATATTGCGGAAGTAAAACATTCAAAAGCAAAAAGGGGCCCTATACAAACTTTACCTACAACAGAGGTTAAGAATATGCTTTTCGGATATGGTTTTAGCGGCGTGGATAAGGTAGACCCTGGAGTGTATATTTGTGAATACGGACCAAATCGGCTTAAATCTATTGTTATAATGGCAATGAAAGCCAACTTAACCAAAAAGGACTTTATAAAATTCGCAGGGTATGCCGCCTCTTATAAAACGGTTTCTTTCATTATAACCAATGCAAAAAAGATCGCAGACTACTCAGAGTATGGAAACATAATAAACATAATAAAGACAAACTGATGGAAAAGAAAATATTTCTTATAAATTCTGAAGCCAGTCTTTGGTTAGATATAAACAAGGATTCGAATACAGAATTCGGTATTATAAAATCAGAACAGTTAAAGAAGGCAAAGGCGGGGTCTAAGATAAAGACCCATATTGGAAAAGTATTCTTTGTTGTAGAGCCTTCGGCTCCGGATCTTTTCAGAAAGATGATAAGACTCCCACAGATAATAACACTGAAGGATATAGGAAGTGTACTAGCCTATTCTGGTATAAAAGCAAACAGCAAAATACTTGAGGCCGGAACTGGCTCGGCATTCGCAACTTGTGTAATGGCTTCTTTTGCCAAGGAAGGAAAAGTTGTTTCATACGAAAGAAGGGGCGATTTTGCAAAGGTAGCGAATAAAAACGTTGCACTTTATGGATTACAAAATGTCTCAATAATAAATGCAGACATAAAGAAAGGCGTGAAACAAAAAGAATTTGATTTTGTCCTTCTTGATTTACCTGACCCGTGGGAGGTGATTCCAACTGTAATAAAATCAATAAAGGTTGGTGGACGATTATGCACTTACTCGCCGTCTATAATACAAGTAGAGAGGACCTTAAAGTCCCTACCTGCATCAATGAAGGTGGAACGGCTAATAAGTACTGTGGAAAACAACTGGAAAGTTGATTTAAGTAGGGATATACTACGACCGGAAAGTGACGGTATAACACACACCGCATTTCTACTTTTTTCTAGAAAGATAGAAAAATGATAGATTTGTCACATTTTGTAGATACCATTATGATTGGAATCTATAAATAATTAAAGATATTATTTAAGTAATGAAGATAAAAAGTGCCATTGGAAATAAGGTATTAAACTCAAATTCGAATTTTACAATACAAGTAAAGGTGGAGACTGAAGATGGCTTTTTCCGTGGCTCATCACCTGCAGGTGAGAGTAATAGTAAATACGAAGTACTGCAGTTCAGAGGGGACTTAGACTCGGAAATCAGAGAGTTTAACACCTTTTTAAGTGGATTAAAAAACCGTGATATAAACGAAATCCAGGATATATACGGAGTAGAGAAATTGATTCCTGAAAGATTTGTAGGAGGCCCTTCCCTATCTTTGTCATATGCATTGTTATATGCATTAAGCGCTTCCCTGAGAGTAGAACCCTACTCTTTTTTTGGAAAAAAATCTCCTGTTGTCCCAGTATCCAAGATACTCGGAGGGGGCGTACACGCTGGAAATCTGGGCATGGACATCCAAGAGATACTTGTAATGACATTAGATGACAACATAAAAGAAAGCGTGGCTAGTACCCTTGCAGTGTATAAGGAGTTAAAAGAACTCCTAAAGGGCAGCACATACAGTTTTCTGGGAGGAGTTGATCCTGAAGGAGGATTTGTCACCGGACTTGATAATTATGAATCATTAAAATTGGCGAAGAAAGCCGTAGAACATATAATACAAAAAACAGGCAAAGATATCCGTCTCGGAATAGATATGGCAGCTTCAACATTCTATCAGGATGGGAAGTATGTTTATAAAAAACCGTTATATGGGAGAAAGGAGGTCTCACGAGATGAGCAAGTGGACCTCATAAAGAAATTATCAGAGGAATTTGACCTGTATTATATTGAAGACCCCGTCGATGAAACACTAATAGAAGATTATGGGAAGGTCCTCTCCGAAACCAGTGCGCTAGTAGTAGGGGATGATGTCACTGCCACCAAAACGGAAAGGCTTTCTTCTGCAGAGGGGAATATAAATTCCGTATTAATAAAACCCAATCAAGTTGGCCTCTTATACAAGGTATCAGAGTTCTCGGTTATGGCAGACAAGCTAAAGTTCACTAAGATAGTATCCCACAGATCCGAAGAGACCTGTATTCCGATTATATCCGACATAGCGGTTGGTACTGGCGCAAAGTATTTAAAAGTAGGAATCAATAGAGGAGAGAGAGTAGAAAAGATAAATAGACTACTCGAATTACAATAAGATGGTATTCAAGAAAATTGAGAAGTTAGAAGCCTATAAAAAATACGGTACTAGGATAGGCACAAGCACCATAAATAATGCTCTTAGCAGATTTATATTCAAACGAATCGCCAATAAATTTACAATATTGAATATAAAGCTTATAGACGAAAGAATAAAACTTGCGGCCAAAATGTTGGGAGGGTACAAACGGAAGGATATACTTTTGGTATGTACTCTCGACAGTGCATATTACGCAATTTATAACTTTGCCAAGCTAATGAACATAAGTGTTAATTTCGGCAGGTATCTCGCTGGTTCATTGACTAATATAAATTATAAGAACTTCTTCGAGCCGAAGATTTTGTTTGTAACGGATCCAAATGCAAACCGGAGAGCAATAAATGATGCTAAGAAAATAAATATACCAATTATCGGAATTTGTGATACCGATAATAAGATCGGTTTTATAGACCTTATAATCCCTGGAAATAATAAGAACGGGAATAGTATAGGACTTATACTGTATCTTTTAGCAGGTGAATTGGCAACAAAAGAAGAAAAAGAAAAGCTTGATAAGGTTGCCCTAGATGATTTTCTTAGCAAAGAGCTAGATTTTTAGATTAACTATGAGAGTATGTGATTTCTATCTTGGAAAGAGACGAGTCGCTAGAAGAGTTAAATATTGCGGCACTTTTACTTCTAAACTTAAGGGACTAATGTTTGTAAGCTCGCCTGGCAATGGCGCATTTTTGCCTGATGTAAAGGATATCCATATGAACTTTGTCAGATTTAAACTTAGAGTGCTGTGGCTCGACAGCGAATTTAGAGTAGTAGACGATAAGATCGCAATGAAATGGCGCCTTTATTACGGCCCGAAAAATTCTGTGCATGTACTTGAGTTGCCGACAAAGAATACTTTTAAGATTAAAACTGGAGAAAAACTCCGTATAAAAATTTATGATGAGATTAAGAAATAAAACGAACGAAATAAAAACAGACGCAGTGAACTCTGGGGCCATTTCTGTAAAATTAGGCGATTTAGATTTTATATTGCCCCCTAATTCTGTTATAGAAACCGGTAAAACACTGAGAATAAAACAAAAGGGGGCGTCAAAATGTAGAAACCGTACTGTCGAGAAAGCGTTGTTTGAGGCAGTCAAGCACTGTGGTGATTTTGATGCAGTTCTTATTTCGGGGGGAATAGACTCATCTGTCTTGGCGGTGATGGCGAAAACAATACGTAAAGATTGCGCTTTTATCTCAGTTGGGTTTGAAGATAGTGAAGACATAAAATACGCAAGAATTCTATGTGAACGATTAAAAGTTCCTATGTCGGCAGTTATAATCCGCAATGAGGATGTGTTGGACGCCGTCAATAGTTTAAAGCGCATGAACCTTGACACTTATAACATAATACTTGGAGTGGTGGAATACATCGCGGTATCATATGCTAGAAGCAAAGGATACCATCGCGTTGTGAGCGGACTTGGCAGCGATGAACTATTCTTTGGATTCAGACGGCACAAAGATTTAGCTAAAGGGGCTTTAACGGAGTATAGACTGAGTAGGTTATTCTACCTATCGGCGACGGATCTATTACGTATACGCATATTGTCTGAGCATACTGGCGTTAATATTCTTACGCCGTACCTTGATGATTCTGTAATCAAATCTGCGTTAAGGCTAAATGTCGATCGGATGCGTAATAATAGTGGCAGTAAGATAATAATCAGAAGAATAGGTAAAAAATTGGGACTCGGAAACCTCCTGAGCAGTAGGCATAAGCGGGCTATGCAGTATGGCAGCGGAGTAATTAAGAGTCTAGAACGCTTATCCAAAATGGATAAGATTAAAAACGTAGGTGATTTTATAAATAGTATATGATAAAAATAAAAGCATTTGGTGGATATAGTAAGATTGGAAAAAGCATGACGGCAATAGAAGTCGATAATGAGATCGTTATAACTGATATGGGTGCCGACATAGAAAAATTAGTAGATTTTGAAGAGGATAAAAATTATATTTCTCTGCATGATGCTGAGGCGCTTATAGATAATGGCGTAATACCGAATGATAGGGACTTCTTTGAGGAAAACGGTAAAAAAGTCAAAGCAATTGCCCTTACACATGGTCACCTTGACCATATATGGGCGGTACCATTTTTAGCGGCTAAATATAAGTGTCCCATCTTTGCTACCCCATTCACAATAAAAGTAATAGAGCATTTAATGAAAAATTTCAAGCAGAAAAATTTGAGGTTGATAAATCTAAACACCGGCAGCAAGTACAAACTTTCGGAGCACCTGACTCTCGAATTTGTAAATATAACGCATTCAATACCAAATTCGGCAATTTCCGTTCTGCACACCAAATATGGTGCGATAGTTTATGCAAATGACTGGAAGCTTGATGATACACCAACCCTTGGGAAAAAGCCAGATTATGAAAGACTTGAACAAATCTCAAAAGAAGGCGTGCATAGTCTAATTTTAGATTCAACGAATGTAGATCAGGATGGATACACCTTTTCTGAGAGTATAGTTAGAACAATGCTGGAAGATGTTATAAAAAAGACGTTGGATAACAAAACAATTTTTATAACGACTTTCTCATCGCATATCGCAAGAATAAAGAACATTGTAGAGATAAGCCGTAAATTGAACAGGCAGGTCATGATATTTGGCAGGAGCATGTCAATGTACATAAAGGCTGCGATAGACACAAAAACGATAGAGAAAGCAAAATTCCCAGATATAGCCATGCGAAAGGAGCAGATAAATAATCTACTAAAGTATGTAAGAGACCGACCCGGTAAATATGTCGTCATCTGTACTGGACATCAGGGCGAGAAAGGGGCTTTTCTTGATAAACTAGTTACTGGACAATACGACTATAAACTTGGTGAAGATGACGCGGTAATATTTTCATCGAGGGTTATACCCACACCACTGAATACTGCAAATCGCAGTATGCTACAAAAGGCTCTGGACGACCTTAATGTAAATGTTGCAGATAACGTACATGTATCTGGTCACGCGTCTAAAAATGAGCACAAACTAATGTTAAAAATGCTTAGACCAAAACATTACATTCCATCGCATGGCGGCATGGAAAAAATAAGTGTTGGCATTGAACTGGCCAAAGAACTCGGTTATGAATTGAATAAGACCTCACACATACTTCTTGACGGACAGGAATTAATTTTTGAGTAATATGAATGCCCAGGAGCGGATAAAGATAGAGAATGATGTACTTGAGGACTGGGAAAAGTCCTGGCCATTCGGATTCAGTAAGAAATCGAATGCAGGGGTATTCTCTATTGATACGCCGCCGCCATACATAAATGCAGAGTTGCATGTCGGCCATGCCGCAGCATACACTTACATAGATACTGTAGCGAGAGTAAAGCGCGCACTCGGATTTAACGTCTTATTTCCATTCGGACTGGACAAGAACGGGCTACCCATAGAAGTACAGGCTGAAAAAGAATTCGGCGTCGATATAAGAAAAACGCCAAGAGAAGAGTATGTGGAAGCCTGCAGGAACTTATTGGATAAATATAGAGATAAGAACAAGAACGTTTTCAAACGATTGGGGTTTTCATTCAATAGCTACACAGTCACTGGTGAACTTGGAGGAGCATACGAAACGGATAGCCAAGAATATAGGGCATTTGGGCAATCTATATTCATAAAACTGTGGAAAGAAGGCAAGATATACGAAGACACGCAACTTGTTAATTATTGTACCGCATGCCATACAACTTTATCTGATGCAGAAGTAGAGTATGAAGAAAAGGACTCAAAATTATTCACTATAAGTGTTAAAATAGATGGTAAAATGCTAGATATAGCTACAACCCGTCCAGAACTTATTCCTGCCTGTGCAGCACTATGCGTAAATCCTGCGGATAACCGATACACTGGGTTAAATAAGGCAATTATGCCGGTAACAGGGGTGGAAGTACCGGTTATACGAGATGAATCCATAGATCTTAACTTTGGTACGGGAGTGATGATGATATGCTCATATGGTGATAAGAGAGATGCGGAATTATTCAAAAAATACAATTTAAAAGAAAAAATAATAATAGATGAAAATGGAAAGATGCAGGATTCCGGAGATTACACTGGCTTAAGTGTATCAAAAGCAAGGGAAAAGATAGTTGATGACTTAAAGAAGGGAGGCCACTTAATAAAAGAAGAGGTTATTAAGACGGAGAAGCCAATATGCTGGCGATCTAAAAATGCAGTAGAACTGATACGCGAAAAAGAATTATACTTAAAGCAAAAAGAGTTAAAGGACATGTTAACTGAATTATCGGGGTCCATGGAATTTTATAAGAAGGAATCCAGACAGATACTATTGGATTGGATAAAATCAATAGACCGGGACTGGCCAATATCAAGAACACGCTATTACGGTACAGAGATACCCCTATGGAAATGCAAAGATTGTGGTGAGTATGTTGCGCCAGAGCCAGGACGATATTACCAACCCTGGAAAGAGACGCCGAAAGACTTGGGTTGTGGTAAATGCGGTTCAAAAAAACTGACTGGTGAAACGCGTATATTTGATACTTGGATGGATTCCAGCAATTCAAACCTTTTTATACTTGGATACGGAAAAGACTCCAAGTTCTTCGAAAAGAATTTTCCAACGTCTATAAGGCCGCAGGGGAAGGAGATTATAAGAACATGGCTCTTTTATACAATGTTGAAATCATACCAGTTAACCGGCAAAAAACCGTTCAACGAGGTATTAATAACAAACCATGCTATTGATGAGTTTGGTGAAAAATTCTCCAAGAGCAAAGGAAATGGCATACTAATAGAGAAAGCTTTAAAGGAAAACGGCGGAGACGTAATACGTTTATGGGCGTATCTAGGAGGTAATCTTGTTGAAGGCGACATAAGATACTCAAAAGAAAAAATAAATGAGGCAGAGCGCATAATAAATAAAATATCGAATATAGCAAAATTCATATCACAATTCGGAAAAGATCAGACAACGCAACCCAACAAAATCGATGGTTTCGATGAGGTATTCATAAAGGAGTTTAACAGAATCTACAACAACATTTTAATACAATATAACCAGTATGATTTCTTCAAAGCCCTTCGTGAGATTAAAAATTTCGTTATAAATATATTTGCAGACCACTACCTTGAACTAAGAAAATCATCTGCTTATGGTGGTGACAAATCTGCGATATTCACACTTAATCACATTCTTATGAATACGCTAGAACTCTTGAACCCGATAGCTCCCTTTTTTACGCAGCATATATATCAAGGACTATACTCAAAAGATATAAAACAGAGTATATTTTCGAATAAACTCGATACCCAAGATTTCTCTGAGCTGATCCAATCAATCGGAGATTTTGATAGTACTGTCTGGACCACAAAAAAGAGTAGCGGTATCCCATTGAACGGTGAAATAAGCGGAATTGCAATACCTGCAGATCTACAAAATTATAAAGATGTATTTATTAAAGCACACAAAATTAAAATCTAATGATATCTGTAAAAGTTAACGGTTTAAATCAAAAAACACGAAAGGTGTCTTTGAAAACTGGCAGTGTGAATGAATTAATAGGAAAACTCAATGCTAACGATGATTCTATCCTAATTGTTGGAGAGGACGGCAAGATATTTACAAAGGATAGAAAACTTAGGGATGGCTCCAGTGTGAGCATTATAGAGGTTTTTTCGGGCGGATAATATGCGATGTGAAATCTGTGAGGGTATTGCAGTTATATCAACAAGAAACGGCACACTGTGCGAGACCCACTTCAAGAAGAAATTTGAAAGCGTCGTAATGGAGACAATAAAAAAATACAAACTAATAAGACGTGGTGAAATAATTGCTGTAGCAAACTCTGGAGGGAAGGACTCTCTATCACTTTTATATGTGCTTTCTAAAAATTTCGGAAATAAAAATAAGATAATTTCTATAACGATAGATGAGGGAATCGCCGGTTATAGGAATAAGACTATGGAGACGATGAAAAAATATTGTGATTCATGGAAGGTAGAGTACTGCGTATATTCTTACAAAGATTTCGTGGGCGCGACGATGGATAGTATAACGAAAATACGCGAAGGAATACCTTGCGCTGCCTGTGGAGTATTAAGAAGACATATGCTAAACTTTGCGGCTATGGAGACGGGGGCTGACAAAATTGCGACTGCCCACAATATGGATGATGAAGCGGAGAATGTTTTAATGAACCTGTTCCAAAATGATTTAGAGAAGATGGTACGTTTAGGCCCAGTTTCTGGCGTAGTAGAATCTGATGGGTTCGTACCGAGAATAAAACCATTAATGTTTTTAAGCGAAAAGGAAACGATGCTGTTTTCAATTTTAAATGGCATAACTGCATTGCACACTCCTTGCCCATATGCGGGTTTCGGTTTTAGAGGAGTCATGTCACGGAAAATAAAGGAAATAGAATCTGAAATGGCGGGTTCAAAAAGAAATCTGATTGATGTTATGATGGCATTAAGAGACACTTGTGTAAAAAACAGCACATACAAAACTATAAGCAACTGTAAATTGTGTAAAATGCCGAGTTCAAATGACATTTGTGAAGCTTGCTTAATAAAAATACAGATAAACGGAATTAAATCGAATTAAATATTAAATCTTTAAATATCAATAATAGCAATAAACTTCATGCATATCGATTCGCAAGCAAATGGCGTTTCTAAAGACTATGAAACTTATGCCAAAAAGGTTGAGGATTTTAATAGTTACCTTAACTCGACAATTTCAGACATATACAAAAAATTAGGAGTTATAGCACAGAGCGTAAATGAATTAGATAAGGGCAGGAAGGACCGTGTCGATCCTGCATACGTAGAAAAAATAGGCGACAAAGTTGATAGGCTCGCTACGAATATAAATGATACGATAATGAGCTTTAATTCGGCTATAGATCGATTAAATCAAAACTATAAGGATTCTTTCGGTCGGATAAATAAGTTAAACGGGGATGTGGACACGATTTCTCAAAACTTAGGCAAGTTATCTACTGAGCTTACTAAAACTGTAAATAATTTTAATTCGGTCTCACAAAAAGTTGGCGCTGATTCAAATATGACGACTTCGGCAGTGACAAAAATGAACGAGGCAATTAATAAATTTTCAGGGATGACTAGTGCGAATATAAATGAATTAAAAACAAATGACAATGAACTGGCCTCTAAAATAAATAAGATTACTGAGGACCTTTATTCAGGTTTACCAAACATTAACAGATTAGCTGATGATGTTAATGAACTCAAAAGGCTCCACTCAAACATAAATGCTAGATTTGAGAGTATTACAAACGCTACAAATGCACTTACCGTAGAATCAAATGGATTGAATCTTAAACTAGAAACTATCGGCAAAGAGTTCCAGAACGTTCAGCAGGGTATAGTCGATACACAGAAGCATGTTATGGATTTTATAAGCATCGCTAGGGCTGCAACCTCTAGTGTAAGCACATACAACCCAGAGACTTTAAACATAGCTATAAGAAAAACTGAGGATCGCACAGAAACTTTAGATAAAGAATTAACGAAAGTACTGGAGAACTACAACGGTCTGGAAAAGGGCATCGCCGCTCTATCCGGTAAAGTATCGGACCTTTCTGTGGTAAAAAATGCGAATAAACTTTTTGAAACTGTCCAAACAACTGCAAAAACGATAGAAGATGAGGAATCTAGAATAAATGCCCAAATGTCGAGAGTAGAAGTAATGTTCAACGAGATGAAATCTTACATGAACAAAGTCATAGACATAAATACAAAACTAAATGAGACTGCAAACAAAATTGATGGTATACAAACCGAACTAGACAAAATAAAAGGAAAACTTCCGCTGTTTGCGACCAAAGAAGACATCATGGAAATGCACAACCGACTTGATAGGATATCAAAGGGAGTGTAGATGGAAAGCCGTGAAGAAAACGGAGACATAAGAAAACGCTTGTATAAAGATAAGCCTCTTGCAGGTATTAGCCTTAATGAATTCGAAAAACCGGGCACGGATTATATGACAAACTTAAGGCGTTTCTGCATATCCTTAGGGGTTATCAGCCCTGGTGAGAGCAGGGTCGGAATAGTTCATATACTAGACTTGCTGCTTAAAACTAGGAAAAAGAATCCGGATGGATTGGACAGCTACGCTATAATAAAAGAACTCTATCAGAAGGATGTAAAAATAGTTTATGCGAATATACTCAGAGATCTAAGGAAGCTCATCGCTGTAGGTGTTGTCGAACGTAGGGAAAACAAATACCGTATAAAAGAAAACATGAAACTACACGAGCTTCTTGATGCATTTATAAGACCATATATTATTGAAAGAATAATAAGCAGAGTGGGCGAGTACGCAAACAAGATCGATGAACAATTAGATCTCTGACAGAAGTTTAAAGACTTTCTTTCCTTTAACTGTAAGACTTATCAGCTTCTTGTGTTTAGTACCTTCGAAAGTAGTCAGTCCGAGTTTATTCATTACTTTTATCAGCTTTACGATGTAAGCATAACTGCAGTCTATTTTTTTTGAGATTCTGGCAGAATATATCCTGCCATCATTGTTTGCAATTGTCTGCAAGAGCATAAAAGGCTTTTCATGTAACAATAGTCTTCTTGTGGTTTTTTTTGTATCTGACTCAGCCATAGATATGACGTATAGTTGCTAGATATTTATACCTTTCTTAATCATTTTGAGATGTTGATGTGTGCGCATGGCAGCCATAATTTTTATTTTATATTAAAAAACACTCTTTGTGAAGTGATACTAATTATGTATAAAAAACCTTATATATTACTTTCTTTCTATAGATATCCGAAAAGAACGGGAAATACATCATACGATTTAAAATGATATCAAAAAACCTCTGTGAACTTGAAAAGGCCGACCTGATAATTACAAATCGTGAGTCTAGCACTTATATTTCACTCGCTAAATCATTGGAAGCATACTTTTGGCGAGATGAAGATAAATCTACTGATTACCGCGGCCTCGCACATGGACTTTACACCTCACTGTGCGCAGTGTCCGCGATGCGTATTTCTAACGGCGAAAAAACTATAGATATATCAAAATATTCACATTTATCTGAATCCGCGGGAACGTCTACATACGATTTTGGACGTATCGCCTTCGAACTTTCCGGCGTAGGATATGGATATGTTTCTGAATTTGCATCAAGGCTAAAATACCATCTTTCTTATCCCCACTATAATCTTATTAGAGGTATTATAACAACGAATGCAGGGCAGTTTAAAGACTTAAACTGCAAATTAAAATCTGATCCAGATCACTTCGAAACCATAATAAAAGATGCCGGTGCACTGGATACGGTCTTGCTAGCAGAATATCTCACCAAGAGCGGCGTATTTAATTTTATTTAACGAACATAACGGTTGAATCCTTATTTTTATATTATAGTCTAGATTACTATACATGGGCACGCGATATTTTCATATCATAACAGATAAAATTACACGCTATGGCGTAATTGGCACAAAAATACGGTCTATAAACAAACAATTATCAGATTTTATCCATAAAAATCTGCGCTATATTCTTATCTTTTATTTCCTGGCCTCAACGCTGATATTTTGTTTACAGTTCTTTTATTTCCAGTCATGGGATATGGTAGTTAGAATACTAAATGGAAATTATCTTTTACATAATGGTTATTATTTTGAGAATTTCCGTGCGATTTTAGAGAGTTTTATAATAGGCCTCCTCGCCTTTGTTATGGGAAATTATGCCGTCTACGGGTTTATACTTCTCTCTAATGTAATATTTTTTTACGCAATTTATCGCATAACAAAACTGACTGGTATAGATATGTTTATTTCTGTCTCTCTCTGCATGAACTTTTTCCTGCTCGCATACGGGATGATGAACGGCGCCGAGCTTATTACCTTCTCATTTCTTATTCTTTTTGTTTCGAGTATCTACAAACGTGATGTTCTGGCAGGGTTCTTCCTAGCATTGGCATTCTTATCTAAATATTACGCCATATTATTTGCTCCGCTGCTTCTGTTTTTATTCGTCAATAAGCAGCATGCAAAGAATACAATTTTATTCATAAAAAATGCAGTGATATTTATAGTTACCTTGCTACCTTACTTCTTTTTTAATTATATTAGATACGGTAATTTTATTTATGGTTTTGCGGTGGCTTACCTGTCGTTTGGGATTACTATCGCGCGTGGTTTTTATTGGGCGACGCATTTTATTCTTAATGGACTAATCGAACTAGTAATACCTGCAGGACTGATTATAGTTGGATATGCAATTTACAGAAACAAATTCCTGAAGAAAACACTTAATAAGAGAAACTCAGTATTATTTGGCGGACTTGTGCTAGCATTTTTCATTTACTATAGGGCTTATGGGTTAGTTAGCAATAGTGATGCTACATTTAGGTTCTTTTTACTAACGCTCATTTTTTCCATATTAATTTTATCGGCTACGTTCACAAGAAGGGATTATTTTTGGATATTCTGTTTTGCGCTTGTATCTCTCTTAATCTCAGCATGTATAATTTTTTCGGCAGTATCTCCTACTAATGGGAATCTAATAGCAATGAGCCAATTAAGCGGGGCATCGGTGCCTTTTAGTTCAATCTATGGAACTATGAACTGCACAGTTTATTCGAATGAATGGGTTTACTTAGATTATTATGGTATACCTGCCGCACCATTACCATACAATGTAAATAACATATCAGAGCCGATAATAAGTTACTTTCCTATGAGCAACATTTCTCTCCCATTGCGTTATAGCTATGGCAATGTTTACATTTATGGCAAAAATAGTTGCAGCTTTTATAAAGTTAACATAGATTATTTTATCTTAAAAAATCAGTATCTTGCTTCAATTAACCAAACCACGCTGCCATTTGAACCATGCACATGGATCTCTTTTAACTCCACGATAATCCAGAATACCTGCAACTATGTGAACAGTCTTTTCGGTAATGTATAAAATTATCCCTCTTCAATCAGAATAGGGGGGGTATAGTATATCTCTTCCTTAATTTCACTCCTGCCCCAGTATATATACAAAAGTATATACTTTCAATAATTCATGCCCAAATCATTTAAAATCAATATCTAATTTGTATAGGTTTCATTTAGGAGTATTCTAAGAGTAAAGTAGGGGTCATCTCGGATTCATCTGCGAGAAAACTCACTAATTAGTGATTCGTGAAAAAGGGGAAAAGTTCGAGAACTCGAGGTTTAAAATTTGACTTTCCGCAGTCCAATGAAAACTATTTATTTCCTCTTGCCTTCTCTATCATATGAGTCTACCACGAAGATCCCAATCAGCACTGGAGTATATGATGACTTATGGCTGGGCCATACTAGTCATTGTGATAGTAGCAGGGGTTTTATACAGTTTGGGAATATTTTCTCCAGCATCCTCATTGTCTTCAACAGTAACCGGTTTCTCCAACCTGGGCAGTGTTACGGGAGAGTGCACAGCCAACGGAATATTAAGAATAAGCTTAGGAGACTCCACAGGTTACCCAATAAATATTACTAGTGTCACAGCAAAATCATCCACTGGTCAGATCTCCACATTCAAGCCAAATTCAACCGTGGACCCAAATCCAATAATCCAGCCTACTTCGAGTTACATATTCTCAGTTCCGAACATTTGTCCGGCAGCAGGCTCACGCTACTCTCTTGCTGTGACAGTAAACTACACTGAACCAAGTCAGACATTCCCGGGACCATATATCTCGAGTGGAACGGTTTCTGGAACGTCTTCTTCTTTAATTTTACCGAAATATGTAGCTGAATTCTTTGGTCAAAATTCAACCGCTGGGGGTAGTTCGCCGATAAGCACAATAGAAATAAGTAATTTAGCTATGGAAACGAATTCACCAAAAACATTTTCGATGTGGGTTTATATGAATTCAATATCTAATGTGAATTCCGTGCAGCCATTCATTCAATTACTTTGCACAGGCTCTATGTCGCCCCTAGGCCTAAACTCAGGAGTTATCTGGGGATCGGTATGGAATCTTCCTGACCTAGTAAGTCCAAGCGTACACCAAGGAGAATGGTACTATACAGTTCTGTCTTATAACAACGCCACTGATAATGATTCTTTATATTTAAATGGAAACTTAGTTTCATCTAATACTGGGGCAGAAAGCTGGCCGCCTGGCAGCGTATGTTTTTATTTAGGTTATCCAAATGGACACCCAACAAATATATTTAGTTCATCCTCTCCAAGTATAGCATCTACAATAGATGGTTTTGTTAGTAACTTTCAATACTATAATAGTTCTCTTTCGCCTGCACAAATAAAACAATTGTACACGAGCGGATTAACAGGCAAACCGCTTAGTGGGATGAATATAGATGTATTTTGGCCCTTGAATGGTTCAGCTGTGGATTACAGCGGAAATAATAAAAATGGAATTGTTTCAGATGTTCTGTTTACAAGTAATTACCAGGATACTGGGCTTTCCTAATATATATCTTGACCACAAATAGCAGAGAAACAAGCACATAAAGTCTAAGCGCCTGAAGCAGAACAGAATTTATTAGGCGATGACTCTCTTAATCTATAACTTTAATAGAACACAACATAATTTAAATCTCCTTCGAGGTAATAAATACTGGATTCGAGCAAAATCTGCCCTAATCAAGTGGTTTACTGTAGCCCCGATGAAAACTATTTATTTACTCCCCTTATTTCTCTTATATGAGTCTCCCACGAAAATCCCAATCGGCATTGGAGTATATGATGACGTACGGCTGGGCCATACTAGTCATTGTCATCGTCGCAGCAGTCTTATATAGTCTAGGTATCTTTTCACCTTCTTCATCACTGTCAACAACAATAACAGGCTTCTCCAATTTAGGAACAATAAATGCAGTCTGCCTAGGAGGAACAAGCTTCACAATATCAATGGGAGACTCAACAGGTTACCCTATAAACATAACCCAAATCAACCTGACCTCCTCATCAGGCAAGACAACCTACAGTCCAAACATCCTAATCCAGCCCAATAGCATACAGACTGTAACGGTACCCTCATCATCATTATGCAGCCCAGGAGCAAGGTATTCAGTTTCTGCTGTCATATCCTACCTGGAGCCAGGACAGATATTTCCGGGACCATACACTTCAACAGGAACTGTCTCAGGAACAGCAGCTTCTCCCCCTTCTTCAGCTACTTCATATGAACCCTTAAATATAACAAACACACAAAGTCAAGGCACTCCTTCCCCTTTTCAGCAGATGATTAACGTCACTAGCTCCAGTCCAGGCTGGGTAAAGATCTCTTCGTCTCCTTTTGGCCAGAACGTCGAATTCTTCTCTTCAACAGGCCAGATACTAGATTCCTGGCTTGAAAACTATACATCAGCCCATGCAATCTGGTGGGTCAAGTTGACCTCATCAATCCCGCAGGCTCAAAGCAGACAATCTACATGGGCTTCGCTCCTACATCAACTAATCTTTTCAATACAGTAAACGATGGAGAAGCCCCTCAATTATCTTCCACTTATGCAGAATACGATGATGGGTTCAATTTATTTTATTATTATAATAATTTTGAAAATTCCGCCTCATTAAATGGTTGGAGTAGTGCTTATAATCCGTTGCCTCCCGTAAGTTCTGCAGATGATGGTTTACATTTATCCTCAAGTAGTGGCGGAAGTTATGGTTATTTCTCTCCTTCGGATTATCTATACATAACTTTATTCCAATCTTTTTCTAATGCTTCATATGCAAGAGATGGATTTGGTGGACCAAATACAGCGCCAACTTATTGGTTGAATGGCGCAGGCGGTAATGGTAATTATGGTGTTCAAACATATAATCTTTCAAATGATTATTATGGTTATAGTATACCAAGTACCGTAGCGAATCAGACGTATCCACTCTCAATGTATTTCTTAAATAGAAATGTATACTCCTCAATAAATTTTGTTAATTATATTACTGGTGGTGTAAAAATGTCGACTCCAGCTAAAACAGGTGTATTTTTTCAACTTAATTCAGGAAAAATGATCATATTTTATATTGCTCTAGCAAATTTGGCTCCAGAGGGGGTTATGCCTTCCGTGAGCTTTGGCAGCGTTTCTTAAATCTTTTTAATTGCCATAAATAAATTATAATTTGTTATTTTTTGATTAGGGGGAACACAAGTTAGCCCATTTTTATAGGGTGGGAATAATAAAATTTTATTATTTATCAGCATTTGGCGCTAATCTTACGGACTTAAAAATCTTTTATAAATATTTATTTGGTTTTTGTATCATTATATAAATGGCATTTCAATTAATTGTATTAATAACAATAATACTTGTAATAGCATTTGTAATACCGCTAGTAATCAGTTTTATTTTTATAGCAATCTCTATTATTTTCATGCCAATATTATTAAGAGTATCTAAAAATACTAACAAAAAAAAGAAATACAACAAAACTACAAAATTTGTAGGAATTATAATTGGAAAACGTAAAATATCTGGGATGCGCAGTTCTTTAGAGAATATACATATTTACAGTAATTCTATTTTCTTACTTCTATATAGGTTAAAACACCTAAAATTGAATTACAAAATAATTTTTGTTGAAAAAGGGCGAGATTTCGAAAGAGCTATTATAAATAAAAACATGGAGAGTGTTTTTATATTTAGTCATGGTTGTGAATATGGTATAGCCTTAAGTGATGGTTTGTATAGATACAAAAATCTTAGGGGGAAAATTAAGAAGAAAATCTTTATAGCTCAGCTACACTGTAACAAAAAAGAAACCAAAACTTACCCACGAATGAAAATTGATACTTCTTTGCAACCATTCTGCATAACTTCATATATAAAAGATGATTATAGGAATTCAATTTCTAATACATTTTATCTTCTACTCCACTTTCCTAAACATGTTTTATTGTATAAGTAAAAATAGTTACAACATAGTTTTAGAGAAACCGAAATGGCATAAACTTATTTAAATAAAGAAATACTACATCGATAATGGGTATTTTAGACAGTAATTATGATATTTTTGGTAATAAAATAAAAAAGAACAATTCCCTAGGCTTAAATTCTATCTGGCAAAGTCCAAAATCTAATAAAAAGGACCATAAAAGACAAATAAGTAAATCGGAAAAAAACAAGGTATGGGAAAGGCAGCATGGCAAATGTGCGATATGTGGTAAACAATTAATACCCTCTGCTACCCAATACGACCATATTAAACCCCATTCAAAGGGAGGGGAAACTGACATATCAAATATACAAGCACTATGTGCCACTTGTCATGCCCAAAAAACTAACGATGATAGAGTAAAAGAAATACGACAAAAAAGGGCACATAAAAAAGAAAAAGGAGAGTATTGGATTAACCCAATTACAGGTTTAAAAGAACGTAGGCCTCCAAGATTATTTTAGAAATAGTTTAAATTATCATTGTTTGTATAGTTTAATCCTTTTTCTATTCTTTATAGCTTTCTGCCTGTACCATAATGTGCTTTTGTTTATCTTAAGCTTTTTCCTTTCAGCAGGCGTAATGCTCAATATTTTATCTCTTACCGCTATGTCATCGTTTCTGTCAATCTTTACCTCCGGAATGTAAAACTCAAGAACATTTGATCTATCGGATACATGATCGGCCAGCTTTCTTATGTTGTCCAGTAAGGTGAATTCCAAGGCCCTATTTTTGCCCTTGTAAACAGACGTGCTATTGAAGTTAACTTTTATCTTATTTATTAGCATCTTTGCAGCACTTTCCCTAAGTCTTATATTATAGTTCTCAGTGACTATGAAGTCGCTCTTCTTAAGCTTCTTATCCTCTAAAACCTGGATAACACTAAGATCTATTACCCATCTGTACAATTCCTGCAAGTCGTAAATTAGGCTAGCCCTCGAATTAGCTAGTTCGTGCAAGAATCCGATATCTTGATCCAATCCGATGGCATTTACATATTTTCTAACCAGTGTTTCCAAAATGGCATATCCGTAGTTTAGCATGGCATTTATTTCATCGGATGCATTCATGTTCCAGGAATACGATTTCCCTTTTCTAGACTTGAAATTGAATTCCGGAGCTAAATAATTAAAGATTTTAGCCATGTTTTTCCAGTATAAATCGGCTACCCTTCCTTCGTACATCATTATATAGTTAATACTCTCTAATTTAGTTTGACTGGCTTCTTTATCGAAGCTTGCTTTTACATCATTTATTTTCAGATCTTTGTAATATACGGAGAGTTTTTCCAGTATTTCATACGATTTGTTTATTTTGGCTTTTATTATCTCTGAAGCTAGGTTTATACGCCTTTCTTTATTAAGATAAGATTTGTACTGTGCAATTTTAAGCTTTCCAGAAACTGGCTCTTTAGGCTGCAGAGTGCTAAGAACATTCCCATTCCAATTCAGCAGGGTTAAAGCTATATCATGCTTGGCTATCCATCTCATTGCATCAAAGGATACAGCGCCAGAGTGGCCGTCTATTATTATTGTATCATATTCTATCTGATGGGGGTAAAATTCAAACTTTTCTTTAGTAAAAGTATTGTAAACTATTAGTTTGCGCCTGTCAACGCTTAAGAAGCTCCCAAAACCAGAGATTAATAGCGGTTTCATACTTTTCTTACCCCGTTTTTTAAGATATTTTTCACAATATCATCTTCTTTATCACGATTTTCTTTTGTAAACTTTTCTATTTTAGCTACTAATTCTTTATTTTTATGTAAAAGATAAAGCGCGACATCTAGATAAGTTCCAGTTAAGATGCGAACACCAAATTTACCAGGAGTAAGCTCTACTTCAACAAGCTTATTTTTTATCTCCGGATCATCCAAGGGATGCTTATTTTTTCGGACATCTTCTATTACACAGTTTAACAGCTCCGTATCTAAAGCGCCGTTTATAAATTCCAAGAACTCCTCTTCATTATCAGATATGTAATCAAGAAGCTTATTTATCTTCTTTTCGATGCTCTTACCAAGAAAATTTTCCAATTCGGATAAGATCTTAAATAACATCTCAAGATTAAATCGCCTTTTATCCTCCTCATGAAAGAAACCAAGCCTTGTATCTTTAAAGATATAAGAAACATCCTCATTTAGATCATCTATAAATATTCTTAGTGTATTTATCCTTTGGTACATTTGTTCATAGTCTATATCTAAAGCGAATATCACTTTAGCTCCAGGATTCACTTTAGGCAGAGTTTTTGCGTTTAAAGCCATTTTTATCTGATTAGATATACGGTTTATTATTGAATCTTTTATCTCATCACTACTTTTCTTTAAATCTAAAAGTGCTGATTTTCCACTAGATTGAAAAATATTAAAATAAACACCTTGAAACATTGTATGCAAGCCTGAATCATTATCCCCCCCATAGTCATACTCTTGGAAACTCATAAGGTCTGATATGACCCTCCAAACATCTTTTTTGTAGTAATCTATTCCTTTAGGTGTCAGTGTATAGACCGGACCCCCATTTATATATGTTTTAGAGACATATCCTTTATCTACCAAATCTCTTAAATTACTAAAAAATGCAGTTCTCTTCATACCGCGTATTTCTTTAATCAAATCGGCCGAAGTTACTGGATTAGACTTGGAAAATAAGTACCCCAAAATCTCATATTTATTTTCTATCTTTTTAAGTGTCTTATTATTATTTACCATATACACTTAAGTTATCCCACCTATAAATACTTTTCGCTATAACGAACTAAGTACGCTATAACGTATTTATTCATGGGAGACCAGATATTAATCATGGGGCTCTCTGGGAGGTTTCGGACGTTTGAAGAGTGGTTAGCGGCGCAAAAGAATCCAAACAGCCCATACGTTCAGCGCATTATAAAAGCACATGCAAAATATCCGAATGCGACTTTAAGGGAACTAAGAGGACACGGCTCTAATCCTTTAAGGTATCCTAAAAGAAAGCCGTTATACCAGCGACCTTGGAATAAGTTGACATCAAAGCAAAAAATACAAAGAGAAATGGCCCTTAAAGTCGTAAGTGAATCTAGGCGCTTTCCAGATAGAGATCCTGTTCAAATAGCTAAAAGCAACGGCATTAAGTTTTCTGATGTTGTAAGAGCCACAGGCGCTTTCCGTAAAGTGGGCAATAAATGGATTGTTAATCCAAGTGACGAGATACCAAGAATAATGCACATATATTCAAATTCTAATGATCTTATAATTGAACTAAATAATTCTAGAGAGGCATCTTTGCTTGGACAATATCTTGATGCGGTTCGCTGGTTCATTTTCAAAAACGAACCAGAAAGGTTAGAAGCATTTAAGAACCGTGGAGTTTTCGATTCAAATCTAAAGTTTTATCCATTTGAAACTGATCTGAAAAAGATTCTCGAAATAGTGGAGAGGAGGGAGGAGCCTGAATTTTATTCCATCTATGCCACCGACTGAAAGTTTACTGGTAAAATTGAATTCTGAATTAAAGAAAGCTGAAGAGGATTATATTAAAAACCTATCTAAAGAGCTGTCTGATTTAATTAAACTTATTAATTTTATAATATCCAATAATGAGGAATTTCTCCGTAGCCCAATCTGTAAGGTATGCGACAAACTGATAAAAGATAATGATTCAGAACTGCACCATCCGTCCGGATGGAAGCATAACCCGAATATAGTCTTAACCGTGTGTAAATCATGCCACCAGGAACTATCAAAAAGGCAGATGGTATGGGACAAAAGATGGGAGCTTGCCGATCAAACAGAAAACGTTAGAAATGCCTTTTTACTACAGGGAATATCCGACATATTAATGCTTCGGTACGTAAAACTAAACGAAGCTTCTGCATTATTCTTGTCAAACTCTTTATGTTACACGATATCAACTTTACTGGGGGCAGACAAGCATGGTTAATGAAACTGTAGTGCTAAGGGCGTATGCCCCTATTGAATTGGTAGATAAACCAGATAAGCGATTTTGTTATAGTACCGACATAATCCTTGTTTTTGATACGGAAACTACTACAGACAAAGAACAGAAACTGCTGTTTGGAACATGCAAGATATTCATTTCTGACAAACTCCTTGCTGTATACTTATTCTACGCGGATGATTTAAAAACAGATGATGTAAAAACAATAGAGCAATACGCATTAGAAAATGATCTCACTTTAATGAACAGATCGGATTTTGTTGATAGGATATTCCTGCCTTACGTTTACAATGCAAAGGCCCTCTGTGTCGGGTTTAACTTGCCGTTTGACATATCCAGACTCGCAATAAGATACGGAGAAGCTAGAAAATCATTGAAAGGGGGGTTCTCCTTTATCCTGTCCAAAAATCCCACAATGCCTAGGATAGATATAAAGAGCCTTGATTCAAAGAGGTCATTTTATTCTATAACTGCCCCCCGAGACAAAAGAGATGAGGAATATGAATATTACAGAGGAAGATTTCTGGATCTAAGGACATTTGCATTTGCATTGACAAGCAAAAGCTACTCGCTTGAGTCAGCCGCTGAGGATTTTGACTGCATTTCCAGGAAGACGCATCCAAATGGACACGGCAGAATAACACCAGATTACATAGCTTATAACATTAACGATGTGGATGTTACCTACGAATTATATAAGAAGCTAACGGAAAGATACTCAACCTTTATGCTTGATATACCGCCCGAAAGGCTGCTCTCACCGGCATCTCTGGCCAAAGCATACCTTAAAAATTACGGTATAAAACCCTTTATGGAGCAGAATAAAGACTTTCCAAAAGAGCTATTGGGTTATATTATGACTACATATTATGGGGGTAGGACAGAAGTAAAAATCCGAAAATTGCCATCAAAAGTAACATATCTTGACTTTACTTCGATGTACCCTTCTGTTTATACTCTGACAGACATGGACTCATTCCTAAAAGCTGAAAAGATAAGGTATGAAGATGCGACAGCCGAGACTCAGTCCTTCTTAGAAATTGTAAAAATTGAAGATTTCATGGATAAAGGCACTTGGAAACGCCTTCCAGTGATATGCGAGATAGTCCCAGATTCCGATATATTGCCTATAAGATCCAATTATGATGGGAGGAATGCATATACGATAGGGCTTAATGTAGTCAGTTCTTCAGACGGCACGGCTTTATGGTACAGTCTTGCCGATCTGGTAGCTGATAAATTCTTATCGGGCAAAGTCCCAAAGATAAAAACGGCTATAAAGTTTCTGCGTGAGGGTGTTCAAAATAGCCTTAGAGAGATAAACATAATGGATGATATAACTATAAGTCCCGAAGAGAATATAGTCCGGAAGCTAATAGATGAAAGACTAGAGATAAAGCGCAAAGCAGGCATATCCAAGGATAAAAATGAGATAAGGCAGCTGACTATTAAACAGAAAGCGATAAAAACCATAGTTAATGCCATGTCTTACGGGATCTTCGTAGAGTTGGACATTGAACCACTGGAAAAATATAAGAATGTTGATGTATACGGCCTAAAGAAATTTATATGCAAGGTGAATAGACTTGAAAAACCAGGTTCTAAATTTAATCCACTCATAGCTACTATGCTTACATCAGCCTCTAGATTGGTTTTGGGTATAGCGGAAGCGCTGCTGAAAAGAAACGGCGGGTACCTTGCTTACTGCGACACAGACAGCGTAATGATCTCTCCGCAGCATAAAGACCTAATACAAAGCTTTTTCAAGCCTTTGAACCCATATGAACATGAAACAGACATGTTTAAAGTAGAGAAAGATGAGGATGGAAGACCATTGGAAAACGTCAATTTCTATGGTATATCAGCAAAGAGATACGCTCTATTTGATACCATAAACGGTAATCCAATTATACGCACATCATCGTCCCATGGGCTAGGAAACCTAGAAGGCATTCAAAATAAAGAGATTTGGGAGGATATCCTGAAAATTGAACTGAATAATACAGGGCCTAATGAAATAGTGCGAAAATACTCAGGTAAGTTTGCGATTTCAGAGCTGAATGTAACAAAGCCGTCAATAATAAAGAGATTTTCCAAGCTCGGGATTATAAGGCCGTTCAATTTCGTTTTGGTGGGCAGATCCTGTAGGCGTGATCCTGAAACTAACGAGCCAATAATACCAGTTCATTCATTTGTCAACAGCAGTAAAGAGTCATTTAATAGTTTAGTCTATGAACCTTTCATAGATTATAAGAGTGGGAAATTATACGAGCAGGATACACAATTATACTGGACGCCCATAGAAGAGGTGGTATGGGATTACTGGAAGCACCCAGAGAGCAAGTTTAAAGGAGACATAGGAGAACTAAGCAGAAAGCATGTAATATTCTGCTCATCTAGTACAAAATACATAGGAAAAGAAAGCAATGAACTGGAAGAGTCCGAGGTAGTAGGTGTTTTAGATGGAAGTTATACAGTATATGAGGACCTGGCCGAAAAAGCGAGAGAGCTGACAGAAACCGACAGAATCAGACTAGGGATATCTAAAAGAAGGTATTATCAGATAAGGAAACAGCAAGAACCATTCAGAAGGATGGGTAAGATAATAAAACGGATACAGGCATACATGGATTTAAATCCAAAGATGGGATGCCAAAAAAGCAAGGCGGTATATGAGAGATAAAGATCCTGAAAACGTATTATTCGGTTCATTGAATGAGTATATGATTGAATCGAAAGACAGGATATGGTACAAAGCGCTTGTGATTGTATACCTGGAAAAAAGACGCCCACTGGACTTTGTAGTAACTAGCTCCGATTACTATGAAGCAATAGACCTACTATCAAAGACTGACGCAATAAAATCAAAAAACTATAAGAGTATGGTGCCATTCAGCAAGTTCTGTATCTACTGCGCAGATAAACTTAGAAACCTGCATTATACCTCTATGAAGAAGCTTGATGACGATGTCGTACTGCGCTTCAGAAACACGGACGTTTTAGACAAAACTTCGGCTAAGATAGATCCAGATGCGAAACAGAGAAGGGATTTCCTTGACACGCAGGGAAGGGCATTGACTGACTTGATAAAAAAAGGTGAAATCTGATTAAAATACTAGGCTTTAAAACATAAAATATGAGAAGAAATGGCTATAAAGACATTACAGTGTCTTACGAGAACTGGAGAAAAATAATGCAAATAAAGCTTGATAGTAAAAGCAGAAGCGCCGATGCAGTTTTTACTAAGATATTAGAAGTTTACGCTGCAACTAAAACGGCTTACAAAAGATCGCCAAAATTAATCGGGTTAATATCAGAGATAAATGATAATTGGATTTATGAAAAAGAACTTGAAGCAGATAGGATATTAAAACAGTGGGGGGAGAAGTGAAAAGAAATTCAAAAAGCCTGCTGTTTTTTTAGGTAATTATAAGTTTTTATTATTAATTTTTTAGTAAACTCTACCCATTTTAAATGATCTATATTTTCCAGCCTAACACCATGTCGATAATTTTTTGCTATTTCCTTCATACAAATTAAGTCAGCTTTCTCTTCTTTGTTTAAACATATTTTAGACTTAAATTCCTCCCATTCGGCGCTTCTATTATTAGGATTTGGAGTTGCAACTCTTATCCTTAAAACTTCAATGGCCCTATAAAAATGAGCCGGTGCATCACGTGTATCAAGTAAACCAATATGGAAGTTTCTTACAGCTTGTCTAAATAGAGGATCTCCCGCAAGGAAAATTCCAAATTCTCTTATATCAACTTGTTCGGCCTTTATTTCGAAAACATCCCAATCAAACTGTTCCTGTATTCCGTCTCTTTCTACACTTTCCGGGAAGAATATAATGGCTCTGTCTAGGTTAAGTTCATTGCCTAAAAGGAGATTATCAATTAAATCATAAGATATGTGGTATAACTCAAATAACGTTTTTTCCTTCGTATCATTGAAAATTATTGTCACAATACCGTTTTTGATGTCTATGCTACCTCCGCCATAATTCAATATCTTAGAACCCATTGATAATTTAGCGATTTGACCATTAAGAAAAGATATCTTCCCAAATATAGTTGTTGACATTAAATTTATAAACTGCTTTAATTAATAACTTTTACACTTTTTTTATGTATATATCGCTCTTAGGTTTTTTAAGGAGGTAGTAAAAAAATGTTAATGAGTAATATACGGTGACTGGGATTTGAAGTAATAACATAAGTAGATGGTATTTTAATTTTTTTATGTAATATGCAGCGTATTGGTACAATCCAAAAGACACTATTAAATTAAAAGTGGTTATATAGAATAATATAGGATAGATACTAGGTCTGGCTATAAGAACATAAATCCAGATACCTAGCCCCAATGCCATGGCCCAACCCATTGAATACTGATATGCAAACCAAGCAGTAGCACTTTTATGTAATTTGTAACCTAGGTGAATCGACTCAAAAAAGTGGTGGTGCCAACGTCTTCTTTGATTATAAAAGTCTCTTGTGTTTGTAGGTGGTGCTATGTAGATACCTCCTGGAATAAAATCAAACTTATACCCTTTGGAGTAAATATTTTGGCCCATTATAAAATCTTCGGCTACTGTAGGTTGATAATCCCAACCAATCTCTTCTTCTACATCGGCTCTTATTACCAAACCTTCCCCATGCACTCCAAAAGGAGTACTTCTCGAATTAAAAAATGCGCAGTAAGTATCGCAATCTACAACTCTACCAAAATCGGCTAAAGTAGAAAAAAGATGGTGTCCATACGTCCTAAGTCTTATGGCCCCCTGTCCGGCCTCGGCCGTCATTCCCATCACATACTCTAAATATTTTTTAGAAACTACAGAATCATCGTCTAAATGCACTACATAGGTTTCCTTGCCATATCCTTCTTTTTTAAGCCATTCTGAAAAATAATGTAAAGCTCTATGTTTGGATTTAGAATGATGATCTGTTTTATAGTCCTTTGGAACTACAATAGATTTTACGCCATAATCAGTCTTATTATCGTACTCAACTAATATGTATATGTATAAATTCTTAAAATTATATGATTTGAGTTGTTTTACGATTTGAAACACTACATCATCTGCTTTACCAAGAGTCGCAATTACAGCTAGTATACGCCTGCCAGATTGAGGAGGGGGTATTTTTTTATTTAGAACTTTCCTATTACGTACAATAAGTACTAACTGAAAAAGAGTAAACGGAGTCGTAACAATCACAAAAAATATAAATAACCCTTCTAATATAAGGTCCATTGAAACATAGTTAAATTTTATCTATATAAAGATTACTTTTTAAGTAAATTTTACAACTCTTAATCAGGCCTTCAAACTTAAAAAACTTTTATTATATTAGCTAACTGATAGTAACTCGACTCTATCCCTAGTTACCCTACTCAAACATCACTAATTAGTTATTTAAACTGTTCCGAGTTCTCGAACTTTTCCCCTTTTTCACGAATCACTAATTAGTGAGTTTTCTCGCAGATGAATCCGAGATGACCCCTACTTTACTCTTAGAATACTCCTAAATGAAACCTATACAAATTAGATATTGATTTTAAATGATTTGGGCATGAATTATTGAAAGTATATACTTTTGTATATATACTGGGGCAGGAGTGAAATTAAGGAAGAGATATACTATACCCCCAATCAGAATAGGGCCCGCAGGGATTTGAACCCCGGCCTGATGGTCACTCCATCAGTGGCATTCGAAGCCATCGATCCTATCCACTAGACGACGGGCCCATATAGTAGTCTTGTATGCACGGCATATTTAACTTTAGCTTATTTGTATTACGTAATATCAAAGCTCAGATCTCTATTATTTTCCCTTTTGGGCCGGCATTTATTACCGTTGTTTCTCCCAATTTATCTTCGAGATTGAATGTCTCATGGATATGACCGCATATTGCTTTGTTTGGCTTTAATTTTTCTATTGCTTCTCTAACCGCTGTGCTTCCCACATTTATATCCTTGCCTATCAGATCCAGTTTACTCTTGTAAGGCGGCACATGAACGACCAGTATCTTCTTCTTTGCATCACTTATGTACTTGAAAGATTTTTCTATCTTCTTCTTTATCTGGTTCTCAGAAAGTTCATTTGGACCTATATTCGCAAGACCACAACCGAAGAATCCGATATCTCCTATTTTAAATGCATAGCTATGAAGATCGTATAAGATGTCTGGATATCTCTTTTTTAACATAAAGATGTCGGCCTCGCTATCGTGATTTCCAGGTATTATTGCCACCTTTTTATTCACATCTGAGAAGGGTTTAAGCAGACCTTCCAGACCATTGCCAAATATGGATAAGTCTCCTGCTAGTATCACTAAGTCAACTTTCTCTTTTTTCGCACGTTTGGCTAGTTGTTCCGTCGCTTTTTTATCGCCATGTATGTCTGAGGCAGCCAATATCTTCATAAAAACTATGGGTATTTTTAGCTTATATTAATTTTCTTTGACTCTCTTGTTTGTGCAGATAAGAATATATCTTATTTGCTATTTTTGCACCTAAAATATGTGATAATCTTGTCATGTTCGCATCCTTCAGGTTTTCTACTGTCTTAAACCCATTCGAATAAAGTTTCCTCGCTCTGATTCTTCCAACGTCCGGTATAGATACTAGCGGTAATAACTCCTCCTTTATACCATACTTGATTCGTATATTTAGCCGCGCTATCTCATTGATGCTTCCACCCAAAGCTCTGGAAAGCTCTTTCAAACCATACATAAGCCACCTAAGACTTTCTAATGTCACATAGAATTCTCCAGGTAACACTTTGTACATTTCTTCTATTTCAGGCTCCCCTTTTTCCTCTAACCAATCCCAAATTATATGTGCCATCTTTATGGCTGAGATAAATCTATCATATTCTATCAGGTTCTGGTCTGCCACTAAGTTCAGAGTATAGCTCTCCTCTTCATACTTTTGGAATTCAGACTGCGATATCCGTATAAACTTAAATTCCTCTGTGCAAAAAAGCACGTGCAGTGCAGAAAAGGTGTCTAGCTTGCCCAATCCCTTCGATTTCTCTATGAATCTAATAAATACCACGCCAGTATATGGGTCCAGGTATAGGGAATTAATGAGTTTCCCAAGTCTTGTAGTTGATAATTTACCATTCTTACTGACTATAAAACCATGTTCAAGTAGAAATTCTATCGCATCTTCTATTTTATCAAAGATATCTATTCCTTGATAAGATATAAACAATCCCTCAAAAAAATCTTTGACTGCAGACTCTGAGTCATATAACGCCATATCTATAAGCGACAAAACGTATTTTCTTACTGCAATCTCGCTGTTGAACTTAGAGATGATGGGTTCTATGTTCCCTTCGAAATACTTCCGCTTAATGAGGTCCAGATCTCTCTCATTTCTGGATATTATTATTGCAGTCCCTTCCTTATCATATTTTGGTCTACCGGCGCGGCCGAGCATCTGCTCCACCTCCAGAGCCGGCATAGGTTCTGAACCGTAATCTCCATAGCGATATACCGAGGAGATAACTACTGTATTGGCAGGCAGATTTACACCCATCGCCAATGTAGGTGTGGCTACTATCAATTTCAACTGCCCTTGCCTAAATGCGTTTTCTATCAGTTCCCTCTGCTTATTAATAAGTCCGGCGTGATGGAATGCAACGCCATGTTTTACAGCCTCACTAAGCTCTTCGCACTGGGATGTCGGCCGATCCAGAACCTTAAGAATTGAATTTGAGAGTGTGTAAAGACTTTCTTTTTCTTCCTTAGAGAGTTTGCTATCCATTACAGTAGAGATTAGTTTCGTATTTGATACTGCAACTTTCTTGGTTTGTGCAAAGATTAGTGCCTGCTTCTTATTTTTTAGGAGTTCCAACACTATATTTAGCAGGGGATCATCCACGTTATTGATCTGTTCTGTTTTTCCATTTAAAAGTTCGCCATCAAAATATATCTTCTTGACAAGTTTTACTGGTCTGAATTCGCTGTGTACTAGTTTACATCCAATCCAACGCGCTATCTCTGTACCGTTATCGATAGTTGCACTGAGGCAGATTATCTGGGCGGACGGAAATATCTTCTTGTTCAAGGCTATAAGGAACTCAAGGGTTGGGCCCCTCTTTATATCGGTAAGCAAATGTATTTCGTCGTACACGATACAGCCTATGTTGCCAATATAATTACGTGAATTTCTGAGTAAGCTGTCCAATTTTTCCGTCGATACGAATATCACATCATAGCTTGTGAGTTTTGAATCCGACTCATTGTAATCACCCATCGATAAAGCACATCTTATATCCGGATAGCTCTCGTGAAAATCCTTGAATTTTTCACTTATTAGTGCCCGCATCGGTGCTACATAAATCGCTTTTTTATGCTGTGATACGGCATTAAGAATGGCCATTTCAGCTATTAGTGTTTTACCTGATGCAGTGGGTGCAGAGATTAACATATTTTCACCTGAGAACAGCCCTTTCTTTAGTGCTTCCTCTTGCGGCGGTAAAAATTCTGTTATTTTATTTGCAAGTCTTTCATATATATACGGAGGGATTATCTCTACCGAATCTTCTAATTTCAACATATGTATCTTGTTATGTCAATAGTTTCGTATGCTATAGAATAAAAAGTTTTTCTTGAGCGCCAGCATATCAAAAGTATTGAAAATGTATTTAAATTCAGTTTTAAGGCTCAAAACGGGGCTGATATCAGAAAACTTAAAGCATAGTGGATAACTTAAACTGCACCAAGTGATGCTTATCTAAATCTATTTTATTTGATGGAAAAATAAGCGCAAAATTCATAGTGGCCTACAAAAGCAGACTATCGCGTGAATGTGATTACAATCCGAAATTAAAAGGTTAAATTGCCTAAATAATTATTTTTAATATGTTGGCATTATTACCACCACTTGAGTATTTACTGCTTGCCGCGTTACTTGGAGCCATAGTCGGCCTTGAGAATGAATACAGGATGCAGAATGGTGTCAGGATATTTCTAGGGCTAAGGACGAGCATATTTATCTCTGTACTTGGATACGTCTCATCATTATTTTATCTAATAACTTCTAGCCCAGAGGTACTCGTGGCTACATTTGGCGTAATAACAGTTATAGCAACTGCAATGTACATCGAAAAGAGTCAAATACTAAAAGACCCGGGAGCAACTACTTTTTCAGGAGTATTCATATTATTTTTATCTGGTTTACTTGTAGGGTTAGGTTATTTTGAATACGCGATTGTACTTAGTGTTTTACTGGCAGCAGTAAGCTTCTATAAACGTGAGTTCCTAAATGTAATCCATAAACTCAAAAGAAAGGAAGTTATAGCCACGCTCAATTTGCTTATAATTTTCTTTGTGATATTACCGCTCCTACCAGACAATTTTATAGGTCCGTACGCCTTTTTTAACCCATTTGAGTTCTGGATGATAGTGGCAACTGTTGGACTAGTTTTCTTTATACAATATCTTATTCTGCGATTCTCAAAGTTCGGATTATTCTTATCTTCAATAATTGGTAGCGCTATAACCGGCACGGCCATAACACTTACACTTCTTCGCTTAGGAAATTCTGTAAAGAAAGCAGTTAAACCGATTTTTTACAATATAATGTTTTCATCGAATATCCCGATGATTTTCGGACAGGGGGCATTGGTTATATATGCAGTTACATTTTCACCACAAATATTATATTACCTACTTCCGGTACTAATTGTATCATTTGTATTCTTATTGGCATTTCTATTTTTAGGTAAAAAAGAGTTCGGTTTCAAAATGTCTGCACCTCAAAACCCCTTTCCAATCTTACAAACAATCAAGTTTGCCATCCTATTCTTTGTCATTTTTACAGTATCCAGGCTTGTAAACATCTTTATACCGCAATTTTTAACACTTACAATGTTCATTTCGGGACTAGCAAATGTGGCAGGCTCTGCATTTTCGCTTGGCTTCTTTTTCCTTAATGGGGATATCAGCGCAAGCTACACTGCGTTTTTACTTGGTCTGGTTATTGGTGCAAGTGTTGTGGAAAAAGGCTTTCTCGCATTATTATCGCGCAATAAGCCTATAAGAATTCGAGTTTTTGGTTACTCTTTACTTATGGGAGCATTTATATTGATAACTGCATTTGTATCTTACTATGGAATTCAAATTTGATTTTGACGCAGATCGGCTAGGTAAACTAGATGCTATGAGATCGAACGGTTTCAACCCATTCGGCTCAAGATTTGAAACTACTAGTAATACTGGAGAGATAAGGCGCGATTTTGAAAAACTTGATGGAAAAGAAGTAAAAATAGCCGGCAGGATAATGGCCAGACGTGATCATGGTAAATTAAAATTCTTTGATCTAGCAGACGAAAACGGAAATATACAGATATATGTGACTGAAAAAGAGTTGGAGACAAAATCTGCAGAGCTGCTAGAATACCTGGACGCGGGGGATATAATAGGTGTGACTGGGAAAGTCATAAAAACGAAAACTGGCGAGCTATCAGTCCAGGCAAAAACAATCACGATACTTTCGAAATCACTGCTCTCGCTTCCATCAAAATGGTATGGGTTAGAGGACACGGAAAAACGTTATAGAAAGAGATATTTGGATTTTATAATGAATCGTGATTCTAGGGAAAAAATAAAGAAAGGTAGTATAATGCTAACTGCGATAAGAGAGCTTCTTGAGAAAAAAGATTTTCTAGAGGTAACGGTTCCGCTGCTCCATCCAATCCCTGGCGGTACAAATGCTAGGCCATTCGTGACACACTACCACGCACTGGATAGGGATTTATTCTTAAAGATAGCGTCTGAACTTTACCTTAAAAGGTTGTTAGTCGGCGGATTTGAGAAGATATACGATATAAGTAAAAATCTTAGGAATGAAGGGGTAGATACAAGACATAATCCTGAATTCCTAGCCTTTGAACTTTACCAAGCTTATGGAGACCTGAGTGATATGCTGGCTATAACTGAAGAGATAATAAAGGCGGCTATATTTGCGGCAAATAAGACTTACGTTGTAGAGCACGGCGAGAACAAGATAGATTTCTCAAAATTCATTATAAAAACGATGGAGGACAGTGTAAAAGAAACATTGAAAGAAACAAACCAAAAAGATCTCATCTCTATGGCCCAAAAAATAGATAAAAAGGTGGTAAGCTACGGCGAAGCGATAAACGTCTTATTTGAGGAGCACGTTGAGAAAAAATTAATACAGCCAACGTTTATAACCAAATTTCCAGTAGAGGTTTCTCCCCTCGCTAAAAACATGGAGGAGGACCCGCACTTTGTTTATAGATTCGAACTATATATAGGAGGCATGGAAATTGCAAACGCGTTTAGTGAGTTGAATGATCCAATTGAACAGATCAAAAGATTCAATGAGGAAGCGCGAAGAAAGGAGCGCGGGATTGACGAGACACAAGAATTCGACAGAGACTTCATTGAGGCACTTGGATATGGAATGCCCCCTGCCGGAGGAGTTGGCATCGGGATAGATAGACTTGTTATGCTTGGAACTAATTCAAAATCTATAAAAGAGGTGATACCTTTCCCGCAATTGCGAACCGTGGAGGACGAGGAATAAAACCTCGAGAACCGAATCACCATTAACTTAATCTAAAAATAAAAAATTAAAAATCAATTATTCTTCTAGAAACCTAGTTTCTTTGCTTTATTGCATTCCTTTCTTCTTCATGTAGCAATCTCTGCAGAAAACTGGCCTACCTTCCTGTGGCTGGAACGGAACTTCCGTCTCTTTGCCGCACTCAGAGCAAGTAGCTTTGTACATTTTTCGCTCAAATCTTCCTGGCATCTTTTACCTCCTATTATATAGAAAGGGGCATTAAGTTCTTCGAGAAAACTTAACTTCTTTCTATCTAATTATAGAGCAGTATGCTGTTTATAAAGGTTATTGTATATGCTTTTTACAGAAAAATATTCAATAAAATCATAAACTTACGAAGATAATAGATTAGGTCGGGGTTTTACGCTAATAATGGATTCGGAGGGAGTCGAACCCTCGATCTCTGCTTATCCTAAATGTTAAAGCACGCTCATATAAGAGCAGCGCTTCACCGTTAAGCTACGAATCCCTGTTAATTAATATTAAGCTTATTACTTAATTTTATAAGTTATTGTTTAAATATATACTCCTAACTATAGCTAGAATATGATACTAAAAATAAACCCGATAAAGCCTGAATTAGATAAAATAAGAATGGCTGCAAATGCGATAAGAGAAGGAAAACTGGCAGTTTTTCCAACTGAAACGGTCTATGGTCTTGGCGCAAATGCACTTGATGATGAGGCATGTAAGAGGATATTCTTAACCAAGGGGAGGCCGCAAGATAATCCTTTGATAGTACATGTTTCTTCGATTGAGATGGCTGAAAAACTGGCAGAGATCCCAAAAGAATACCTACAAAAAATTAGGCAGGCCTGGCCATCTCCAATAACCTTTATAGTGAAAAAGAAAAACATTTTACCTAATTCTGTGACGGCTGGGCTTGAAACTGTAGCTTTAAGGATGCCTGCGCACCCAATAGCATTAGAACTAATAAAAGAAGCTGGGCTGCCAATAGCGGCTCCAAGCGCAAACTTGTCTGGCAAACCGTCTCCTACTGAAGCCTCAAGCGTCATAGAAGATTTTGGGGATAGAATAGATATAATAATAGATGGAGGTCCGACTTTCTTTGGATTAGAATCTACAGTTATAGACCTAGAAACTTTTACTATCGCTAGACCAGGACCTTTTACAATAGGAGAGATAACTAAAATTTTTGGAAAGATCCCAAAAATATTCAAACAAACAAAGGAAATAGCAAAACCGATGAGCCCGGGTATGAAGTACAGGCATTATGCACCTTCTAAACCACTATTCCTTTTTTCGGGCGATAATGAAAGTTTTGTTAATATAGCTAACAACCTCGGGAAAAGTTTCTGTTTTATAGCCTCCAACGAAATTTGCGGAAGGATATACAATGAAAAGGCTGTAAAAATCCGGCTAGGGAGTTCAAAAAATCTTTACGAGATCGCTAAAAATCTGTTCTCATCTTTAAGAGCAATAGACAAATTTGAACCTAATTTTGCAATTTGTGAATCTTTTGAGGAGAAAGGGATCGGATTAGCTATAATGAATCGGCTTCATAAAGCGTGTGGAGGCGCAATTTTTGCAGACGAAAACCGCCTTAAAAAGTTTATAACTGCTATAAAATAGAGGGTTCTAAATATTTAATTTACTCCGTCATTTCATCAGGAAAGTCTCTATATTATTTAGTCTATATGCGACGATAGACCCATATCCGAGACTGCCACTTAAAGTAAGAAGATTGGCGTAAAACTCGTTTAAATTTAGATAGTTTATAGAGAGCGCTAATCCGGTTAAGACTGCCCCTGCACTGATATACATACCAACCAACTCTTTCCATGGCAGCGACTTTTTTCTTGGTAAATTGAGCACATCCTTTAATTCTGTTTTCATATCTCACATATAACCAAACATTCTAAGTTTCTCCATTACACCTTCTTTATCCTGAGAACGCCCGGCCCTTTCTTTAGTGTGTTCCAAATCTTGCTCCCAGGCAGGAAGGTCGCTCGTTTTCTTTGAGTCGAGTTTACCGTCTATAGATCTGTATCCCTGCTTATAAAGCGGATGAATCGGCAGTTTATATTTGAACATGTATTGCCATATATTTCTCTCTGTAAATGGGAGAATAGGCTGAACACGTACATGATCCGGATGGGTTCTAGGGCTTATAAATACTTCACCCGATCGCGCTTCATTCTCATCCCATCTGACGCCTGTGAAAAGAGCATCGAACCTATATTTCTCTATTGCCAGATTCATAGCTACCGTCTTAAGCAGGTGATTTCCAACTTCTGTTTCTAGGTCATAGTCCATCTCCGGTTTCTCATAGCCTATTCTTTTCGCTTCTTTTTGATTCAGATCATTTAGCGCACTTATTTTTATCTTATTATTTTTACCTACTTTGCTCAATACATCCTCATTTCTCGCGTATAGCATTTTAAATCCCCATTTTTTGCTGATTTCCTTCAGCATTTCCATGGTTTCATCGTAGTGCTGGCCGTGGTCAATAAACAACGCCGGCGGTATTGCCATCTTTAATTCTTTACAAACTCTTTTAACAAGATCCAAAACCACAGTGCTATCTTTCCCAGCACTCCAGACAATTGTTGGTCGTTTATATCTTTTTAGAGCATCCTTTATTACCACAAAAGCCATATCTTCTTTTGCGTCTAAACTTAGACCAGCTTCAACTCTTCTTGATCCCATCGAAAATTCTTGTTTTTCCATATTACACCTCACATATACCCAAGACGTCTTAATTTTTCTTCGACGCCTCGTACGTCTTCTTTACTGTGTTTTCCAGACCCAGATTTCTCTTCTGAGACTATCTCCCTCAGTATGTATTCAACAAAACCCGAAAGAGAGGTAAATCCTGTTTTCTCTATAATTTTTTTTACCTTTTCTGCCAAAGGTTTTGGTATTGATACTGTCGTAAATTCTACCTTATTTGTTTTTTTCATAATTACTTATAATTATAGATAATTACTAGTATAAATAGTTTTAATGGCATGGGGCTTTGTGTAGATAGTCTTACTTTTAAAAGCGCCAAAGTATGAGATATATAAAATGGCACCGTTCATTGTATAATTCTAAGGTACGACATTTTTAATGCGAGTTCAATAATATTTATATAGCCACGCGAATATCTAATGTTAAAGAGAGGATATGAAACGCAATAATAAATTAGAGGATGGGCTTAGTGCTGGGAATAGCAGTAAAGTTAGTCTGTGCCAACATGACTATTCTATAGTCAGTTTAGAATTTGACATTCCCTTAAAAGACGGCGGCTATATAACGTTTATGCCGACATACTGTACAAAGTGCCGTGCAATTGATGGTTTTCCTTCTGATAATTTTAGATATGCACGTGAAAAGCATGCTTGGTCAGATAAACAGTGGAATGACTTGATTAAGAAACTAAAAAAGGCAGCAGACGGTCAGTCTGTTAAGATATCCTACGCTTAAATTGTGAAACGGCCTTTGGGTATTTTTGCAAACACAAAGAAAACTAAACTTTTTCTGATTTTCCAATTAACTATGTGTGTGCATAACTACAAGGAAGAACTTCTTCTTCCTTGAGAAGAACGGGATAAGGTCAGGACTACGAAAATTGGGCACGGAGTTTTCCGCCCATAAAGTTGCACATTCGGATTTATAACGGCGCTAAACTATTTTCGTGCGACAAAATTATAACCATATATTTTATCCCACTTTTTTCAAGGTTTTCTAGAATAATCGGCAGTTTCTTATGTTCTGGAGGGGTATCCAAGTGATGATGACCAATAATTGCTATAAGAGGGCTATTTTTTGTAAATCGATTGTTAACATAGCTAACTATATTCTCGCTCATTGCAGTCTCCCTATGTTTAGTCATGGCGGTTGCCCAACGATGAAATTTTAGCACATTTTTCTGATCCCTGATTGCTTCGTCTTTTTGTTTAAGTGTTTCTTCATTCGGGTTTTTAAAATACGCTCTTATGCGATCTGAGAGGAATTTGGGTGTGTTGTTGATTTTTTCATAAATGTTTGCGCCCGGCGCATTTAAATTCTCTACGAACGGCCAGTTCGTATGTATATACTGATTTACATCGACACCAATCTGTACTATCCCGAACGCTTGAGTGGCTTCGGGTAACCACATATCCGAATCTAAATCACTCCAGCCAAACCCTTCTGAAAGCAGATATTCCGGCTTGTACTTTTTCAATAGTTCTAATTCATAAAGTTTATCCCCCAAACTTGTATGAGCCTCCCCAACGAGTATGATATCATATTTACTAAGGTCTTCGGTTAGTAACGCAGCTTCGAGCGGTTTTTCATGCTTTCGACCATCAGAAACTAGGGAGTCTAAGTCATTACTAATCCGATTTTCTTTTATCATATATTACTTAAGAGTAGTACTTATATATAAAACTTTAGATATATGTAATTTAGGGCTTTTTCACTAAATACAGTTTGTGAATTTTAATTTCTTTCCCTGCCGCCCTTCCCAGATATCCGCATGAGGACCTCTCTTTTCTACGCCTATCCAAAAAAGTGGATCGAAAGAGTGACCGTTTATTTTTATCTGCCTCTATATACCAACTGTATTTGGAACAGAGCCCACTATGAGCGTCTGAGAACGGCTTTCCCGCCATAGCCTCGTTTAATCGTAGAGCGCGCACGGGGTGGCATTTAGGCAGGTACATTCCTCAATTGTGTATTATAGTGTATATTACTCTGCAGCTTACCATTCATCACTTTATCTGTTCGAAAATCTTTTTGATTTCATCTAATCGTCCATCTTGCTCATTTGCCAGCAGTACACTTTTTACCTGCCCGAAGTCCACTCTTTTACGCCTTTCTTCAAACTTTTCGTTGAAGTCAACTATTTTTTCAGTAAGCATCTTTTTAAGTTCACCACTAAGTAGCTTCCCGCTTGTGTATTCTTGCCTTAGCCTCTCCGCTTCACTTGCATCCAGAAAGTACGTGGATAGGTAAAGGAATGATATATCGATATCCGGATTGCCACCGAGTTTACGGTGCTCCTCTACAGTATCCCTTCCACCACTGAAAGCCCTGCTTATCTTTTTAGAGACCGACTCGGGAGTGTCATGCAAGAATATTGCTGACTCGGGCCGAGATTTAGACATTTTTAACCCATCGATACCGGGCATAAACCTCGCGTGCAGTATCGCTGGCTTATTATATCCCATCCTGCTTGCAATGTCCCTACAAAGTCTTAGGTGAGAGTCTTCATCCGCTCCTATGGGTACTAATACATTTTTTATTCCATAACTTATCTGCGGGAGCAAGACATGTGCGGACTGGATAGTCGGGTAAAAATGAAGCCCCACGTTATCCTCGTTCAGATAGCCATATACCGCTTTTATTTCAGACATCGTTACATGGCGGGATAGGTTCATTGCAGTGCTAAATATATCTGTAAAATAAAAGTCGAATACCACTTTCGTTAATTTTGGATCAAAACCAAAAGCTAATATGTCAATTATAAGGTTCACGCCGTGCTTTACAGCATCCATCCGCGAATCCACTTTTTTAGCAACGTAGCTCTCATCATCAGACAGGGGAATGAATACTGGTATCCCGTACTTCTTTTGAAACAAAAGATTTGTATCGAAAACTGCCTTGTGTCCTAATTGTAAAGTGCCGGAAGGATTAAGACCGGAAACTATCGCCGACTTTTCACCTTTTTTGAGCCGTTCGAAAAATGTATCAAAGTCTCTATGTGAGTAAAACAGCCCTTTATCAAAAGTATAAAAATCCGGAAACTCTTTCAATGAAGAAAAACGTTTTGCCTGGAACTGGCTAACCAATTTCTCATTGTCCTCTAATAAGCCAGAGATTGTTTCCATCCATGTAATAGTTATTATATACCATTATTTTTATACCTTTCTAACACGAATAGACGTAATTTTATTTATTAGAGAAATTCGTCTGCAGTCCGGCCCTATTTTATTATGCTCAAAATCTCTCTTAAATCTGAGACGATATAATCTGGTTTATAGAGCCCGGTACCAGATGATGCATAAGACTTAAACAGGACTGTACGCATACCTACCTCTTTCCCATGTTCTACGTCTATGTCCAGTCTATCCCCGACCATCAAAACATTTTTTGGACTTACGTTTAACATCTTGACGGTCTTTGAAAATGCTATGGGACTAATCTTCCGTTCCGGTATTGTGTCTCCTGCGATTACTATAAGATCGAAGTGCCTCGAGAATGACAATTTTTCCACTCTGTGCTGCTTGAATCCTTCGATAGCATCATCTTTTTCTGTCAATAAAGCGACTTTTTTGCCACTCGCTTTTATGTCTGCTAATATACTTTCGGTGTGCTCAGAGAATTCCACATTCTCCAGCATATAAGAATAAAACTTGTCTCTATACTTATTGATCTGTTTTTTTGATAAGCCCATATTGAGATTCTTCGACAGCATCTCAAACCAGCTGCCTCTATCATAGTTCTCTTTGGTCTTATCAACGTTCCGCACCATCTTTGTCTCGATTTTCTCTATCTCTGAGGATAATATTTTTTTTGAAATGCCATGTCTTTTACTCATATCCTCAAATATCTGATTATAAGCATCTGTTATCACCTTCTGGGTATTTACTAGTGTATTATCAAAATCGAAAATAACGGCATGAACAACATCTTTTGAACCAGATTTCATAGAATTACAGAAAACTTTTATTTAATATTTTCTTACGCCATTTATCTTCTTGCTTAACCAAGAATACGCGCGTAATTTAGCCGTTCTACCATAACCGCAGTGAGCACAATAGTGCTTTCGCTTAAGGTATGACTCTTTACCACATCTTCTACATTGAACATGGGGTTGCTTCCTGTTGTGCAAACCCATCGATTTTGTACTCATATAGTCGGTGATATCAGTATTATGGTGTCTCCCCTAATAAATACATTACCAAGTTTTCTTAGTGTCTCTCCTTCCTTTTTCTCCTCGGCATTTTCAAGTGTTACGTTTATGTGCACATCAAATGCTACAAGCTTACCTGTGATAGCATGGTTATTTTTTAGTTCTACCAAAACCATCTTTCCCCTCGCGGTATTCAAAAGATCCAAAGGCCTTGCATTTTCTGACATGTTATTACTCGTAGCCTCCACCCATTCCACCAGGCATTTGGGGCTGCGGATTTGAAGATTTGCCCGCTGCGATTATATCATCTATTCTTAATATCATTATGGCTACTTCCCCCGCACTTTTTATCGCCTGTTTCTTAGTCCTCAACGGCTCTATAACACCTTCTTTATCCATATCGGATACTCCAGGCTTGTATACATCAGATAGGTTAACACCCGCCCACACTCTTCCTTTTTGGTGGGCAGCTCTTAAGTCCACTAGTATATCAATAGGGTCTAAGCCAGCATTTTCAGCAAGTGTCTTAACAACTATCTCTAAAGAATCTGCAAATGCATTCACAGCTAGCTGTTCTCTGCCTTCCAGCTTCTTGGCAAAATCTCTTAGCTGCTTAGAGACTTCCATCTCACAAGAACCGCCTCCTGCGACAACCGCACCATCATCCTCTATCACCGATCTAAGATCACCTAAGCTGTCATCGATAGCTCGCTGTACCTCATCAACCACATGCTCGGTTCCGCCCCTAACCAGTATAGTCACTGCCTTAGGATTCTTACACTCTTCTATGAATGCTAATGTCTCACCAGCTAATTTTTCAACCCTAACCACACCTGCCATTCCAAGGCTCTCTCCGTCAAGCTCATCGAGAGTCGAAATTATCTTTGCTCCAGTCGCCTTACCTATCTTTTTCATATCATTCTCTGATACACGTCTAAATGAGAGAATTCCTGCTTTTGCTAAGAAGTGCTGTGCGGTGTCATCTATTCCCTTCTGGCATATCAATACATTCGCACCGGATTTCTTTACTTTATCGGTCATCGCTTTCAGCATTCTCTCTTCTTCGTCTAAAAATGCGCTCAACTGCTCCGGCTTTTCTATGCGTATCTGTGCATCAATATTAGTCTTCTCTATTTCCAGTGCCATGTTTAGCAGCGCAATTTTGGCGCTCTTGACAGTATCAGGCATATCCGGGTGTACCTTTTCTTTATCGATTATGACACCCTTTATCAGTTTTGAATCGCCGAGCCCGCCACCGACTTTCTTGTCTATCTTTATATCATCCAGATCTACATTCTTGTTTTCTCCTGAAACTGATTTTACGTGGCGTATTGCGTCCACTATTAACGAGATTATGTGTTCATCAGCGCCCGTACTCTTGCCGATGGTAGCTGTTTTGACTATCTTAGATAGATCCTCTTTTTTGTTTATATCCAATTTTATTCCAAGTTTTTCGAGTATTCTTTGCGCTTCATTTACGGCAAGTCTATATCCCCTTGCTACCAGCGTTGAATGTATGCCTTGATCCAGTAGCGTCTCTGCGCTCTTTAGCAACTCTCCTGCGATTATAACTGCAGTCGTTGTACCATCGCCGACCTCTTCTTCCTGTGTTTTTGCAACTTCTACTATCATCTTTGCAGCAGGATTCTCTACTTCCATGCTCTTCAATACGGTCACACCATCATTCGTTATCGTTATATCGCCTATATTGTCTACCAGCATCTTATCCATACCTCTTGGGCCAAGTGTGGATTTTACCGTGTTTGCTATCGCCTTTGCTGCAGCTATATTGTTCCGCTGCGCATCCTTTCCACTTGTCCTAGTGTATCCTTCCGGTAAAATGAAAATCGGTTGTATTCCTTCTGCCATATATTAAAGTACCTCCATTTGAGTCTGTTTTGGGCGAACCGTTTGGTGTCAACCCATATAACAATTAACTATACAGATAGATGTAGTATTTAAAGTTTTCTAAAAAGGCGCTTAGAACCAGTGCTTTAATCACACGCGTCTTTGGCGATTAGCTATATGCCACATTACAAATGCTAAAACTAATTATTCGTTATTGGATAGGCTCTGAATGCCTCAGAATACTCTTCTGGAGAGATTGCATTTACGAATATATCTTGGCCTAATTCTATCCCTGCTAGAGCAGTCATCCTGGGATAAATCTCAAGATGCATATGGGAGTCAGGGTTATCTTTTACCTCATGAATTGTAAAATTAAAGGCATGCCTGTCATATAACCCCTTATTCGTGCGCAATACGGTTTTTAAAATTGACATAAAATCATTTTTCTCTTCCAATGTTAGGTTATCTACACAATCGATATGCCTTTTCGGAACAACCATAGATTCTGCAGTTATTCTTGAGCCGAACGGGGCTATTGCAAAGAAATTTTTATTTTCGGTGAGAAGCCTTCCTTTCTCCGTATCAAATATGTCTTCATACATGCATGAGCCATTCTTGGCTTTGTACCTACCAGCTAATTTTATTTCACGTCTTACGGTACCTGCAATTAATGGCCATGCTATTATCTGACCATGGGGATGACTTAGACTGGCGCCGCCTGCAGCACCGTAATTATAAAATATCTGAACATACCTTATCCATTTTCTGGAATATAATATCTCACTACGTTCTATTAACACGTTAAGCCAGCTTACTAATTTATCTAGAGGTAATTCTTCTATAAGATCTGAATGGTTTGGACTCAATAAAATTACTTCATTGTAGCCATAACCTCCCCTATAGTTTATGAGGTCTTTTGCAGTCTTACTGGACATAAACGGGGTTGTACCGGATAACTCAGGGAATTTATTCGCTATAACGCGTATCTCCCAAGGATTTCCATATCGCGCTATCTCAGACGTAAGAGTCTCATTTCCCCTTTCGAACGGGCATTTCGATAGGTCAATGCTGCTTATATCCGTTTCCTGTAGTTCTATCGGACGACGGCTGCGCTTTGGCGCAATTATACATAAGCGCCCAGTTCGGTAGTCTCGTCTAATCTGGCTCTCCTCGTTTAAACCACCCAGAATCATGTGTATTATAGTCTTCTTCGTTTTATATCATTGACATTAAGGTATGTAGATCTCGCGGTAGTCGATTTTCTTCCATGGAAATCCGTACGACAGTACAGTGCCGATGCTAGAAGAGAGATATATCTGATAAGTAGTCGATTTTCTTCCATGGAAATCCGTACGACAGTAGACGCGGTCCATGGTTAGTCTCTACTTTTTTTAGAAGGGAATGCTCTGAAGAGTGTGCTTGTGCTATGAGTAGAACACTTCCATAATCGAACGCTTCGCTATTTAGAATCGATTCTATAAAATTTCTAAAGTTATTCTGTCCTATATAGTCATGCACGTTCGAAAGATAGATAAACCGCACATTTTTACCGCTTAAGTTCTTTACAAAATCCTCAATATTAGCATTATACAAATCAAAATTTAGCTTGCGCCGAAACTTAAATTTATCTAAATGACCTAGTTCATGATGTGCCTCTGGATACATAGACGATTTATCCTGTTCACGTATTTCCGTGTCGTTATATGCATCTAACCACCCTACTAAATTTTCCAGCTGAGCTGCCTTTGAGTCAACTACCTGTATACTCTTGATACCGTAATTGTTTTTTATCAGTTCCGCGGATAATTTTAATACCTGGTTTCCTCCGCCGCATATGAAAGTTGCCTGCCTTATACCGCTTAATCTAGATATGCTAAATAGCTTAGACTTGCTATATTTTTCATTTGTTTCCCGGTAGGTTATTGCACCATAATATCCTACCTTATCGAGACCATAGAACCTTTTAAATGAGAGTTCTGGTTTGTAGATGTGTATACCTATCCTTTTAAGAATCGCATCGAGATCTAGCTTCATTCCGAATGTATGAACACAAGTATTATAAATAACTTAAAAATTCATCGTTTTGACAAGAAATCTCTTGCATCTATAGCAGCCATAGCACCCCAGCCTGCAGCTATTACCGCCTGTTTATAGTGCCTGTCCTGTACATCCCCTGCTGCAAACACGCCGGATTTGCTTGTTTTTGTGAAATCATGAGTTTTGATGTAGCCAAGCTCGTCTAGGTCCAGCTTTCCTTCAAAAAGTTTAGTATTCGGTGAATGGCCTATCGCAATGAAGAGCCCCTCTGTTTTTAGCTCTTTTATTTTGTTTGTTTTTAGGTCCCTAATCTTTAAGCCAGATATCCTGGATTCACCAAGCACATCTTCTACGACAGTGTCCCATATGATTTTTATTTTTGGATCTGACAACACTCTATCCTGCATCGTTTTGCTTGCCCTAAATTCACTTTTCCGATGTATTATTGTGACGCTCTTTACCATATTTGCGAGGTACGATGCATCTTCCATGGCGCTGTCTCCCCCGCCAACGACTACCACCTCCTTACCTTTGAAGAAGAATCCATCGCATACTGCACAGCCAGACACGCCTTTTCCAATCAGTCTTTTCTCATTTTCCAGCCCCAACCATTTCGCACTGGCTCCGGAAGCAATTATAATTGAACGCGTTTCATACTCCGTTCCTCCTGCAGTTATCTTATAAGGATAGCTGTTCAAGTCGACTGCAGATACATCTTCATCTAATATCCTGCATTTTAGGCTTTCTACGTGTTTTCTCATGTTCTCCATTAGTTCTGGCCCCTGTATCGACACAAAGCCTGGATAATTCTCAACTGCAGAGGTAAGCATCAGTTGTCCTCCGGGTTGGAAACCCCTAAAAAGTATCGGATTTAATTCGTCCCTTACGGCGTATACCGCCGCAGCGTATCCCGCCGGACCAGAACCTATTATTATAAGATTTTCTACCACAGTATTATCTAACATAGATATTATAAATCTGTTTCTAAACAATTGTTTTATACTAAAACCCAAATGTGTTTATTTAGTCATTGGGTGTATATAGCGTGCGTGAATAATAAATGAGAACCGAGTACAGCAAGTTATCAGATAAAAAAGTTTGGACTACTGGCGTTAAATATCTTGAGAGAAAAGACATAATCCTTAGGAAGGTAATAAAAAAGGTTGGTATAAATGATGCGTGGAAGGCTGCGAGTAGATGGTGGGAGCCAAACCACTATGAGTCCTTGGTAGGAGCGATAGTCTTCCAGCAGATATCCGGTCGCGCAGGCATATCAATATTAAAGAAATTCAAAAATTTATATGGAGGTAAGATACCTTCTCCACAAGAGTTCTTAAAAAGCAAGGAAAAATATATCAGATCTGCGGGAATCTCCCCCCAAAAATATCTCTATCTAAAGGACCTGTGTGAAAGGATAAAGGATGGGCGATTAGAGCCAAAAAAATTCGGGAGACTTGCAAATGAGGAGATAATAAGAGAACTTGATGAAGTAAAAGGGATAGGTCGCTGGACAGCAGAGATGTATTTAATTGGCACCCTCCAGCGAACAGATGTTCTTCCAGTAGACGATCTCGGAATAAGGAAAGCGGTACAAAAAGAGTATAAACTTAGAGAGTTACCGAATAAGCAGCAACTAGAACGCATATCCTTGAGCTGGGGACACTACAAAAGTATAGCATCTATATATCTATGGCAAAGTCGTGACTAAACATTCCTGTTTATATCAAACGTACTTTCCTACTCAGATATGTCCATTCAACTACGCCAATTGCGATTAAGAACACTCCTCCGTATAAAAAGACATACCAGACTGACGTGCTCCCATATCCTGCCGCCCAGTAAAAATCTCCGAACAACCAAACAATAACACCAACAATTATTGCTCCCAGACTGACCCGGGTAAGCTCTTTCATATAACGGTCTATCATACTAAAACAAATACTCTTCAGATATAAATAGTCTAAATACTGCAAATCTATTTACATGCTGAAATAATAATATTTAAATGCCAGAGTTAATATTTCTCGGAACGGGGGCGGCAGGATATGTCGGAAGTGCGAGGCAGCTTTCATCCACGTACTTTGATGGATTATTACTAGACTGCAGTGCGGGAACTGTCGGAAGACTGGAGGATGTAAAATCGGTTGAAAAACTGAAAGCGGTGCTCATAAGCCAGGGAAAGACAGGATAAATCTAAGATTCATAGTGCATCTTCAAGTCTTAAATAACTTATAAGTTAAATGGGCCCAGAGGGGTTCGAACCCTCGAGCTTCCGCATTTTGAAACATTTCGTCAAGCGGACGTCATAACCACTAGACTATGGACCCATACTAGTCCTAAATAACAAATGCTTAAATATCTTTTCTATTAAAATAGCTTATGTACTATGACCTAAAATATGTGAAAGAGAACCGTGATGCTCTAGTGAAGTCTACCAATAATAGATTCTTGCCGTTTGATGGTTCGGAAGTGGACAAGCTTATAGAATTACAAGACAAGATAAAAAAAGACCAGGCAGAAATTGATGAGATAAGACACGAGAGAAACCTAATAAGTCGCTTGAAGGGGAAAGATGAGGACAAGAAGGATAAAGCTAAAAAACTAAAGTTGCATCTTGAAGAGCTAGAGAAGAACATAGAGAACGAGCAATCTAAGGCTAATGCACTGTTCCTCAAGATACCAAACGTAACCGACTCTTCCGTCCCTATCGCAAAGGATGAAACTAACAATGCCGAGATCAAGAAATGGGGAGATATAAAAGAGAAAGGATTCGATGTAAAAAGCGCAGAGGAACTATCACAGTCTAAAGGCTTATTAGATATAGAGAGGGCTGCAAAAATAGCGGGGAGCCGCTTCGCATTCATAAAAGGAAAGCTAGCACAGCTTGCGCTTGCACTGCAGTTATACTCGCTGAAGAAGGTCGCGGACAAAGGCTATACCGCAGTGATACCTCCATTTTTGATGAGAGAAGATATTTACGCGGGAATAGCGCATATGACGACATTTGAGGATGCGCTATACAAGGTTAGTGGAAAAGAGGAAGATTCAGAGGACAATCGTTATCTTATTTCTACTACAGAGCATCCGCTTATCGCGATGTACAGCGGTGAGATTTTGAATGAGAATGAATTGCCGATCAAACTAGTAGGAGAGAGTCCTGCATTTAGAAAAGAGGCTGGCGCGCATGGACGCGATACCAAAGGCATATTTAGACTACACCAGTTCGACCAAACGGAACAGATTGCTATATGTAAACCAGAGGATTCGGAGAAGTTGCAGGCAGAGTTCTTGGCAAATGAAGAGGAGATGCTGCGGGAGCTAAATATACCATACCGCATTATGCTTCTTTGTACGGGAGATATGGGAATACGCGATTTCAAGCAGTATGATATAGAAGCATACATGCCGTTCCAGAAGAAATATCGTGAAGTGATGTCGAACGACAACTGTACTGACTGGATAAGTCGCAGATCCGATATAAGATATCTAGATAAGAACGGTAATAAAATATATGCACACACCGTTGATGCGACCGGATTGGCTATACAGAGGATACTGAAGGCTATACTCGAGAACAACCAGCGTGCGGATGGTACTGTAGAGATACCCGAGATCCTCGTGAAGTATACCGGGTTTAGGGAACTTTAAAGGACCCGAAAAGATTTTATAAATCTTGTCTTCTAAGCACAAAAGCCACTTATTTATCTTATTAGTGTAATTTAATATGTAGAAGATATGCTCCCGACACAACAAAATGCAATAAAAAGACCTTACAGATTAATTGATATTATACAGGAAACACCAACTGTAAAAACTCTTAAATTCAAATCTGAGTTTGGCGAAATCATGGATTTTAAGCCAGGACAATTCGTACAGATAGGATACAGCGGTGATGGTTCAAAAATAGACATTCAAAGGCCATACTCGATAGGCTCAGCCCCTGGTTCAGAGACCTTGGAATTCTATATCGAGATGGTAGGGGGAAAACTCACTTCTATACTTGATAAAGCAAAGATAGGGGAGATCTACAACATAAGCCAACCTAATGGTAAAAATTTTGAGTATTCTCAAGGGTACAACAAAAAATCTCTGTTTATAGCTGCGGCAACCGGTATAGCGCCATTCCTTTCTATGTTGAAATACATTGAAAGAAACAACATTCATGAAGACATAATTTTATTATATTCTGCACGTACTAGGGCAGATATTATCCGAGGCCAAGAGTTAATAGAGTTTAATATGAGGGGCATCGCTAAGGTTATAATAACGCTAACAAGGGCTGCTGAAGATGCTGAATGGAAAGGGGAATCAGGTAGAGTCGATATGGATAAAATAAGAAGATATGCACCGGACATTACCGAAAGAGTCGCTTATTTATGCGGTTCAAATAAATTTAATTCGGATATGACAAATCTGCTCACATCTTTAGGTCTGCCGAATGATAAGGAGCATATAAAACGTGATGTTTGGGGCGGCCATTGAATTTTTAGTAATACTATAGTAATACATAAAAACTATTTATAATCTATACACTCTAAATAGAAGTATAGTATTATAGTGAGGGGAGGATTGATATGGTGAAAAAAATTTCTGGTCTTGAGGCTCTTATCTCAAAGAACTCAAATCTGTCTAAAGATAAAACGAAGTTGAGATTAGTGCTTATGTCGGAACCCGAACTGGCTACCAACTTAAGCGATTATACGGCATTGTATAACGTTGGTGAAATAATCAAAAAGTATGAGGGCAGGATAGATGCTTTAGTGTTAAACGGGGGCCTTGCACAAATACCGAACCAATATAGTACTAGACGTGGGGAGCGGCTTGATCTCCTTGAGAACAGTTTACGGGAAAACTATGGTGATAGAATTTATAAGGAAGTGAAGGGGACAAATAAAGGAACCGACTCAATCGACTCTTTGGAAGAAGCGGTAAGGCTTGCGAGAGTCCAGATGAGGAACATCTATAAACAGGCACAGCGTAAGGGGATAAACATTTATTACATCTTCTCAGAAAATGATTACAAGAACGTAGCTGATATTATAAAAGCACTTGAAAAGTTAAGTGCATACATGTCCAAACAGGATTCAGATAAAGAAGAGGAAGATACAGTTCCTACAGAACTAAAAGGCGTTGATGCGGGATTGCTGTCATTTGTACAGAAAAGCTACCAGATAAAAGCTTCGCAGTGGAAAAACAATGACAAACAAGGCATAAAGGATATGGCATTAAATATGTATAAACAGTGGATTGCCTCAATATTCTCTGAAAAAGGTCAGGCGAAAAATGAGAACTTGAGTATTCTTGAAAATGCTGAAATAGAGGATTCAGGAGACTTTCTTACAATGAAAAGATTTGAGAATGATATAGATGTAAACGGCGTAAAGATAAGAGCTATGCATGCAATAAATGGACTATACGCAGGTAACAGTGAGGGAAAACCCACCGAAAGGGGCACTGTTATGGCAATAGACAATGCAAATAAAGACGCACTTCACGGCAGGTTGCCCGATGTTTATATAAGAGCACACGAGTCATCTACCGATTTTACAGCTGTCGATTTTCCATCTAGAGACGGGAAACCGGTTTATATGTTAAATGTAGGTCCCTTGCAGAATTTAGATGCACAGTTAAGAAGACGTTCAAGTTGGAATAAAACGACTGAAGCGAAACGAACAGACCAAATGGAGGACAGCAGTATTACTATATTCAGCCTAGACGATGATTATAGAGCTGAGTTACAGCATGTGTCATTTAGAGCGCTGAAAGAAGGCGTTGACATCTCCAAAATAGAGAAGAATGCCTCTAAGGAACTGTATGAGACGGTGCAGATATCTGATGCACATGTGGGTGCACCCAGTATGAGTTCTGCGTACGAACTTATGGAAGCAATACCCTACGAATTGATGAACAGCGAGATTCCAAAAGAGCGGAGATTTCTATTCTTGTTAGGTGATATGCTTCATGGTGGTTCTGATAAAGCCAACTGGACAGATATACTATGGCCACAAAGAGGCACAAGAAGTGAGATGCTTAAAAAACTAAAGGAAGCAAAGACGCTGGAAGACAAAATCACTGTTTTTAGAGAAGCCATTGACGGTGTCGCTATACCGGACCTCGGTAAGCAGGTTAGGGAAGCAGATCAGGTATTAATGCGCAGAATTGCCAAATATTTTGATACGGCTTATCTAGTCGATGGAAATCATGTTGAAAAAGCGGCAGGGCATGCAGGAGAGAGCGGTATGCTTGGACCTATATTGCAAAATGCAGGAACCAAAAATATAGTATACGCAGATCAGGAATCGCTTGCAAACCGTGATATTTCACTCGGACCATACACTCTTTTTATGCTGCACAGTCCGGGGTACCGTGGTGGAGTTGATGCAGGCACTGCATTAGCATACAAGGTCGTGAAAACTGGTAATGATAAGATAGATATGGTATTTGCAGGGGACTGCCATGAGGCCCATATAAAATACTTTGCCAAAAAATCTGGTGACAGATGGGACACTTTCCTTGCACTGACTTCAGGAGCGTTACAGGACGTTACTTCATTTGAAAAGAAAATTGTGGCGAAAAACAAGTTTACCAGAGGCTTCGAGGTTACGTATATTCCAACAGATGGAAAGGTGGGCACATCCTACTTAAGGAATGTGTTTATTCCTGAAATAGCACTTAGAAATACATTAAAACGCAATGGCGGCTCTGAACTAGAAAAAATAGTTAAGCAAAACTATTCATAAACAAAGATACAAATAAATATTGAGGTTTTCTTTAAAAAGAATGAAACTCGGTGAAAAAGAAGTACAAGAGATAATGAAATTCATAGAAGAAAATGATGACTTCTCTATATTCTACCACCTTGATGGTGATGGCGTGACAAGTGCGACGTTGCTCTCTACTGCGCTTAGCCGACTCGGTAAAAAAGTATCATTTTATCGTCCTACAAACTATGAGGATTTCGAAAACGGAATAGCCATGTCAGAAATAACTAAAAATATAATAATATGTGATCTTGACGGTCACCCTCTACAGAAGAATATAGGTCTATTCGAGAACAGAAATGTATGTCTGATAGACCACCATGAACTGATAACGGACCCAGGTTTTGCTTACATAAACCCAAAGATGTGGGGTGATATGACGTATATCCCGTGTGCTCTTCTAGTATACAAACTATTTGAAAAGGTTATAAGTGACATAGACTGGGTTGCAATGATAGGTTGGATAAGCGATGCAGGACCTAAAGATAATAAGGAATTTGGGTTGTCTGTACTTAAGAAATATTCCATTCCTATAGGAAAACATGATTTTTTACTGGATACGGTATTTGGAGAAGCGGCAATGATGACAAATAATATGATCATAGAGCATGGGCGAGCGGGTGCGGATGAGGCCTTGGGGATATTACTATCTTCTAATTCTCTTGCAGAGTTTATGGAAAACGAAAGAATAAAACAAACCAGTGGGAAAGTGGACAAGAACCTAAAATCTCTGATTGAGGAGTTCAAGACCAGGAGCGAATGCGTTGGTGATATTATTTATTTCTTTGAGATGGATGCATCCAAAAAAAGGTACTCTTCAACTTTATCGACTGCACTTGGCTTAAATGAATACCGGAAAAACGTGGTAGTTATAATGACAAAAGTTAGAGCCGATATCCTGAAGGTTAATATGCGGGCTACTGAATTGAATGTTGATATCCCCTCTGCGCTTCGTAAAATCTTTGAGCATATCAAAGGCAGTGGGGGTGGGCATGCCCAGGCTTCTGGTGCGCAGATAAGGCCAGAAGATAGGGATAAATTCAAACTACTATTTTCTAAGGAAATAAGGGCACAACTTGGCTTATCCTAAAAATCTGGCATTCTAGACACGTCTGTTATAGACATCTCAGCATCTTTAAAAGTAGTGAAGGCAGCCTCTAAACTCGTAGTGCCTTCAGATTCCTCCATTATGAACGTCACTATAATTACGTTAAGGCCGAATGCCAATGGTTCCACTTCTATTCTGTAGACGGTCCCATACTTCATAAGAAACTCTTTTACATGACCTTTTAAGCTGTCAATATTAGTAGATATATCCTTCGGCAAAGCCTTTATTTTCAAAACTACCTTAGCCATAATCAATTACGGACCCACTGACCCGCAAACCGGACACGTGAATTCTGCTCCTTTTATTCTGCACTTCCCGCATCTTGCGATCTCATTGTTACAATTTGGACACTTGAATATCACTGAATCTTTTATAACGGCTATGTCTTTTCCACACGACAGACAGAAGTGTTTCCTGCCCCCCTTTGCACTAGTTTCTTCCATTCGTAATTCTATCATCCGGTGTATATTTATAACTTTCTTTTTTGAACCGAAACAAAAGCTTGTGGCGTAATAGCATGTATTATTTTATTTTCTGTTCTGAGTACTCTCTAACTGAATATTTTATACTATTATAAAACGCACCGGCAAAAGAAGTAACTGCTATTGAGCCCACCGCAGTATTTATAATGGTCCCAAATATGTAAAGCATATAGAGGTTGTAAAAGTTGGGACATATCTGACTATTACAGTTTATAATTTGCTCCATAACATTGTGGGGGAGAGACGCTGGTAGAATCCTTGCTGCTACTAAAACAGGATAAGCAGACATTCCCCCAATTACAGCGGCACCATACTTGACGATATTTGCAGCTGCGCGTCTGTAAAAGTAGACAAAATTGTCTTGTAATATTCTAAATAGATTACGAGGCTCGCCTTCTCTTATAAGACTCTGCGTATATACGAAGCTCCCTGCTTCTCGCTTATACCCCGCATTTTGTCCGGTTACTGGTCGAATGATCACTTTTTTGCCTTTCTTCAAAAAAGCCCCAACGTAATCGTAATTACCATGATCCTGAATCTTTATGTTCTTTATCAAATCTGAATTATTTATCAGCGCACTCAGGACTAAACCTTTTACAGCTTTATTATTAAGATGTTCTGAGATATCACAACCATGTGGCAGATCTGAATATCCAAATGGGCGATTTACTCTAATAATTTCTTCTGTTTTTGACTTTGCAAGATTTAGTATATCATAAAGATTCGGGATTACCATTGTAAGCAATTGCTTTTCAGTAAGATACCTAAAATTTTCATTTTCACACCCATACCTGTTTGAGTTATCAAGCTTGGACATACACTGTATAATATTTTTGTAAAAGATCGAAATTACATCTTCATGCTGAATCGTGTGATTCCGAAGTTTTTCAGAGTATAAATTTTTTGAAGTAAGTACTAATGTGTTGCTTAAGATGGTTTCCAGCTGGGCTCTCCCATTTAATTCATTTTCATTTATTTTTTGCCGCAAAATGTGATAGCTGCGCACACCGGATATAAGTTTATAGAACCGGGATAGACTCTTCTCTGATTGCTCTACGCGTGACTCACCAGGTTCTTTACATTGCATAATTAGATTTAATCGGACATTATATAAAACTTTAACATGGTGGATAATGTTTTCAAAAAAGATATTTAACGTATAAGGTATTGTCTTTTATATGGTTGGCGCTGTAAAAAAGACCAGGATTGCTGATAATTTAAAAATAAAACAAGTAATACTTATAAGGAAGGATTTAAAGATGGGGGCCGGAAAAATCGCCGCACAAGCTTCTCATGCAAGCTTGTCTAGTTATCTAGAAACGGAAAAGAAGGACCATATGGTTGCTGCTACTTGGCTATCTGAAGGACAGACAAAGATCGTTTTAAAAATAAACGGAGAGGATGAGGCAAGGGAAATAAAATCCAAACTAATGGCAGCAAACATACCTTTTAAGGCAATAAGAGACGCTGGACAGACTCAGGTGGCGCCTGGAACAGAAACTGCAATAGGTGTAGGACCGTATTACGAAAATCTGATAGACAAAATAACTGGGAAACTTAAACTCTTATAACATGATGTATGGATAACTTTTTGTATCTGCTCCTGTATACGATGGCTTATAACGATCCGGCCATATTTTGGCTTTTCGTAGCCATGATTATTGCTGGCGTAGCAATGACCTATTTTTACAGAGTTAATCTTGGAGTATTAGTAACCTTCCTAATTTCTGCGATTTTTTACTGGATAAGTGAATTTTCACCGTACATCCTAGCAATAGTTCTAGTATCTGTGATAACCCTTTTAATCAATCTTCTGGGCTTTAGAAATGTGCATAGAAAACTTCAAAACCTGAAAAACTGGCTTTATTTGAGATATCGGATAAGGAAAAAAAGAAAACCGTCTACTGGGGCACTCAATAAAAATTTATAAGCTAAAACAAATTATGTTTTGAATAAAGCATCGATAGTCAAGCGGTAAGACACCACCCTGCCACGGTGGAGGCTCGGGTTCGAATCCCGATCGATGCATCCTTATGTATTTTGACGTTGATTTACCGGAGAAAAAAAAGCCAGACTGGAAAAAGTTTGAAAATGATGTCGCTGACATTTTCGAACAGTTCGGATATCATGTAGAGCGGGATATCCAATTTAAGACCAGCGCCAGATTCCAGATAGATCTTATCGCATACGATGAACGTATATGTTTCTTTGTGGACTGTAAAGACCACTCATATATCCCACCTGCAGGAGAAGAAACTTTCATACTCAAGCAGAAAATACGTGCAGATAATTATATTACGCTGAGACCAGAACTGGCGTATAAGAAGAAAATTGTGCTCCTAGTAACTAGAAATAAAACTAGCTCACTTTTAAACCATACTGAATCTGTCGGAAAAGTGCTTGGCGTCGACATTAATGCACTGGCTGATTTACTTAAAAATGTGGATCTATACCTGAATGAATTGTATATTGTATAACTTTTACTCTATCCTATTTGCTAGGATGAATGACATATTCGCATTTGGTCCAAGTTCGTAGTCTATTCTAAGAGGATAATTGTTTGAGAAGGAAAACTTAACGGGTTTATCGGGGTCCATTGCGTTTAGGAATTTTGTCATATATTCTATAGAGTATTTAGATCTCGTAAGGGCATCCGATTTTATATTGAATATCTCTTTGTTTTCATTTATCGAAACATCTTCTGAGAACTCCTTTTCTTCACTTCTAGCACTCAGTATCATTCTATGCCCATCTATCGTCATATACAGTGAATCATCGACCAAAAACCCTGCTTTTATCGCGTCTTTTACGAGACTGCTCAACAGAGTCGCCTCTGCGCTAAATTTCAGTTGAGGTATCTTCTGTGCAGTATAATTTTCATCAATTAACGAGATTGTAAAATGAAGCTTATTTTTACCAACAATATCTAGATTCAGTCTGTTCTTTGAGTCCGTCAGTTTCAATTTATCATCTTTTTTTAGCAATTTCAATATGCCGTTTAAGTCGTCTAGAGAGACAGAAAGTTTGGTGTCTTTCTCTACATTGAAGGTATCAAATAGTCCCTTGCCCCCCTCAAATATTATCATCGCAATGTTTGCAGGATCCATAGCTTTTATAGAAAGACCCTTATCAGTAAAATCCAATGACACATCTGACATCAAACTACCCACCGTGTCCATTATCCTCTTGAACAGGTCGGCTTCCTTAAACTCCACTTCCATCATGTAATAAATTGCCACGGATCTTTAAATACTTATTGTAGGAATCGTAATCTTTTTGAGAAATTTTTTCTAAGAAATCCGTCCTTATCTCTACTTCATCATTGTCGGCATAAGCAACCCTTCCGACAAGGGTTACCAACTCATCAGTTTGTGGCAGGTAACTCTTATTAAGAGGGGGCAAGCAGGTTACACGGGAGGCGCCATCTGACAGCACAAAAGTGCCAATTTTTTCATCTAGGGCAGTTACTTTGCCAACTACGCGCACCCGCACATCGGAACTCTTGTCTATTGTTGACAGAAGTCTGTCTCTTATCAAATTATTTTCCATCACGTGCTTTTGTTGCTTACCACGTCTATTTTGCTAATGAAGGATTTTGAAGTTCTGCAGTTAGCATAATTAGATGTTAACGTCATATTCGCTGAGTAATTGCCGATTACTTGCGGATTTGAAATCTCATATTCTGTGTACGATTTTTGTCCTATAACAGCCAGGAAAGGCTTTGCAAAAATTAGGGATAACGAGGGCGTAGCAACGCCGGAGATACTTACATTTTGAGTAACATTGCCGTCATTTGTCACATAGACCACACTAAACGTGTTTGTATTTATTGGTGCTCTTATTGGTGTTTGCTGCGCACTGTAATTAAATGTGAGGTTTACACCCTGACAGTTCTGTAGCGATGTTGAAATAGTGCTGGGTTGACTACCTGGGATAGACAAATACCCCGACGTAATGAAGAGCACTAAAAAGCATACAAAAAACGAAATAATTATATAATTACCGATTTCCATAATATTACATGATTTTTGTTTTATTATTTTAATAAAATGTAATCATTAATAAATGTTTGGTAGGTAAGGTATGATCAAAACAGAAGATGCTGCAGGAGTATATCCTCCCTCAGAGGACTCTTTCCTCTTACTTGAAGCAGTAAGATATGCAAAGGGAGACGTACTGGACTTATTCGCAGGAAGCGGCATAGTCGGACTTAGTGCGGCAAAAAAAGCGGACAATGTTGTACTAGCAGACATAAATGAAAACGCTATAAAGTCAATAAACAGGAATGCCGAACTAAATAGAATAACAAATTATAAGGCAGTGAAATCAAATTTCTTTTCAAAGTTAGGGGGAAGAAGATTTGATGTTATATACATGAACCCCCCCTACCTCCCTGGAGCAAGGCGCGAAGGTGATGAATTGGATGCGGCGACTCTTGGGGGCGAGAATGGTTATGAGATTACAATTAGTGCCATAAATGAACTTAAAAGACATTTGAAGCCAGATGGTGTCGCTTTTCTTATACTATCAGATGTTTATGAGGTAAGTAAAGTTTATAAAGCACTAGAATCTATAAACTTTAAGTTTAAGGTTGTAGACACAAAAAAATTCTTCTTCGAAGAATTGATTCTAGTAAGGATATATGAAAAGCGCGGGCATAGCCCTTATAAACGGTAGGGTTGTAATAGCCGTTATTATAAATTTTACCGCGCACGTGTACCGTGTAAAGGACGCGAACGAAGCCAAAGATATATTAGATACTGCAAAGCCAGACGTAGTCGGAATGGATATAAGCGCTGCTGCGATTTACGACGATATAAGATACGCTTTCAATGTAGTCAAGGTGGAAAGGGGCGGGGACGAAAAGCTTCGGGAAGTCCTTGACAAGCTTACTTTTTTGAATATAACAAAAGAAGAAGAAAAACCAGCTATACTGGCAGCTTGTCACGCCAGTGAATCCGTTAAATCTTAAGCTTCTGATTTAGGGGCTAAGATATCTCCCTTTGAAACATTTACAAAGTTTGGAACCACAAGGATATAGTCCTCATCAATACCAACTATCTGAGCTTCTGCTGCATCCGCACTTCTTTTCATCTTTGAAATCGTTCTTTTAAGTTCATCAAGTCCACCTTTCTCTCTTATATCCTTTACTTTTATAAATGAAAGTGTAGATCCCGATCGTATGTCATTAAGAACGGATGAAGCGTCTTCAAACTTGACCAAAGAGTAATATTTTACGTATAATTTTGTCGTAGGTTTGCTCTTTTGATCAACCTCCAATTCCACATATTCATTGGATTCCTGAAGGTCTACTTTTTTCTTGAACAAATTCAAGAACTTATCAAATGGTAAATCTGTCATATACACCTCTCAAATTTATTTATTATATAGATAATATTGAATTCCGTCTATTTAAATCCTTTTGTGCCCAAAACCCGACTTTTTCTGTGACTCAAAAACGTCCAAACTCCAGTTTAACTGAAATCTACACTCTTATAGCTCTTATTGCAGGAGGAGGGATTCGAACCCTCGAAGGCCTAAGCCATAAGGTCCTAAGCCTTACGCGTTTGACCGCTTCGCTACCCCTGCTTATTTATTTTTGTGTTTTAGGTTTACAACGTCTGAAAAAGAAAGATGATTTTCTTCGCCCCCGTTCTTATAAGATGTAACAACATTCTCAAATAAAGATATTTTCAAAGCTTTTTCCAGTTTTTCTGCGATGGATTCCTGTGGCATTAATTTGCCATTGATTATTTTTCGCAATTCCTGCGGAGATACTTTTATTCTTTGAGCAAGCTCATCAATCGAGGTATTCTCAGCAGTAAGTGCATCGCTTATCAATTTTTGATAACCCGGTTTTAACTCCCTTTCGATAACCGTTGATATAGTCATAGACTTAGAAAAGTTGCTTTTCTTTTCGTCTTTAACTTCTCCGATTACTCTTCCGTATTTGGAACATGTTTGACAGAGAACCATGGTAGCCCCTTCTAGTTCGGTGGTGTAAAACTTCGTATCACTAAGTCCGCAAAGTTCGCAGTTCATAAACCAAATTCGGTCAGATATACTTCTGTTAAAGATACCGGCAGTTCTATACCAAATTCATTCAGGACGCGTGGATGCACCTCCCCGATAACACCAATTTTTTTACCACCATAATACAGAAGGCCCGATCTGCCTTTTATGAACAGTTTGCTAAAACCATCCATTGTTTCATCTAATCTGATATCGAGTGGTTTTTCTCCGAATGAGTCTCTTAACAGCCTTTCCAGAATAACCACTATCTCACTGAGATTTGTTTCCTGTCCGCATGAACAGATTGATAAACGTAGAGCATTCTTGAAGACTACATCAACATCCGCTTTTTCTAACACGAATCCGACATCAAACAGTTTCTGAGGGAACTTTTTGTGCAGGTTGTTTGAGATAAACCTTAGCATCTCTCCAGTTAAATTCGATCGTGCCATTGTTATTTCTCCACTTTTTTGACCTATGAGTGATGCGTAAATGTCATTTTTGATACCTGTTTTGTTGAACTGGTAATTTTCTGAGGTCAACACATTCAGATCCAACTCTTGGTATCCAAAACCTACCAGCAATGAAGAGATATTCTCAAGCATACCAGAATTTTGGAGCTTTGCACCAGGAGTGTACGAACTCGGTGCGCTGGGAATTATACGTTGTGCACCATAAAACCTCAATATATCATCTACTATATCGACCTGGTGTATTACATCCTGTCTGTAGAAAGGTGGAGACACTTCCAAACCTGACTCATTTTCCTTGACAGTGTAATCCATTGCGTTCAGTGTCTTTGCTATCTCTTTTAAGGACAATTCTATACCCAGCAGTGTAGATACGTTGGACACATTGATTAAGAAGTTTTCTTGCTTAAAGCTCAAGCCTGTATCAATATTTTTATTTTTGTAAACCGGCCTGACAACCGACACTTCACCCACAAACTGAAGGTTAAATGCAAGAGCTTTAGTCAAAGCATTAACTGCATATCTGTCATTACCAGTTATATCTACAAAAATCTGTCGCGTATCTTTTGTTAGAGATGAAAAATCGGCGTTTATTATTGGTGGCAACGCGAATATTTTGCCATCTTTCTGCTTCCATACAATTGGTTTTTCTTTTAGAAGAGATCCATACTCTTTTCCTTTTTCCGTGCTATCGAGTATCTCCTTATAACTCTTTTCTGAATCAAAACCTAGTGGGACAAAAGATATACTGTCCTTATCAACCTCTCTGTATTCTATAGGGAACTTAATATTTGAAAAATCAAACATCCCTATCGCAGCGGAGGAGCGACTCCTTCCAACTGTTCTATCAAATTTATCCTGTATTACCAGTAGGTCCTGGAGTTCTTTACCGGCGGGTTCATCGAGTTTGACATAAAGGATGTTCACGAAGGGTCTGTGCGCCGCTTTTATGACGATGTCCATTTTCTTTGATGGCAGACTGTTATATCTGTGCACTCTAATCCCCATAAGTCTTCCGAGTAAATCCGCCAATGAGAATTTAGAAATTATCTCTATTCGGTCAGAGGTGACTTCAAAATTGACGAAATCGCCCTCACCTTCTATATCTATACCATATCTAAAGCACAACTCCTCCAGTTCTTTCCGTGATATTTTCCTCTTTAGGATCCTACCGAGTTCACTTATAGTTGTGTTTATCATGACCATATTAGCCCATCCTATCAAACAGTTTCCTTGCTTCTACATTTCTTAGCACATCGAGGTCCGCAAACCCGCCGTAAAGCAGCCTGACATCTGCTAGTCCCAGTTTTAAAAGAAGAATGCGATCAAATCCAAAACCCCACGCGACTATGTTCTTTTTGATTCCGAAGGGTTCGAGTGTTTCTGGTCTGAATACTCCAGAATTCCCAACTTCTATCCATTTATTGAGTTTAGAGCTGAATGCCTGTATTTCCAGACTTGGTTCGGTATAAGGATTATAAGTTGGCTTTAGTCTTATCTGGTCCATTCCAATCCTCCCGTAGAATTCTTTTATATAACCGATTAGATGAGATACATTTAGATTGTCATCATAAACTATCCCTTCAACCTGATAGAATTCTGGTAGATGCGTCTGGTCCATTGTTTCATTTCTAAAAACCTTACTCAATGAAAAGTATTTCGCCGGAGAGTCCTTATTCTTAGATATAAACTCATTTATGTATCTGAACGTTGTCGCAGTTGTATGGCCTCTCATTATCAGAACCCTGCTTTTTTTATCATCAAATTTACGTGCATAGCCGATTGATTTGTTGTTTCTAGCGGTCTTGAATCCTGATTCATAAACCTGTTTTACCCTCTCAAGAATATTTTTCTGGACGACAGGCTCCGGAGCATTTATATAGACGGTGTCTTGTATATCTCTATCAGGATGCTCCTGCTTGAACATCATTACATCAAAATTCCAGAAGCTTGACTCTGCATAATTGCTTTGCATCTCCTTGAACCCCATCGCAACTAGAGTGTCTTTGACATTTGAGATAAATTGTTTTGCTATATTTCTTTTTCCTGATAGCGGTATGGGTGGACGAGCACTTAGATCATACTCCCTAAATTCTAGACCTTTCCAGCTCTTAATTGTCTCAGGGGTGAGCTTATCAACAAGGTTTCTACCGAAATTTGGAGATTTTATTACTTTAACGCCCTCTGCAGTTATTTCTATTCGCTCGGCGATACTCTCAGATTTCTCTATTATCTTTCTTTTTATGAAGTCATTCAGGTCCTCTGTATCAGAGGGTACTTCTTTATTACTTATAGATTTGAGCAAATCATTTTTACTATTGATTTTCCCTATTTTATCCATGTTAAGTATTATTTCCCCATTTATCACATCTATAACACCGCTTTTCTTTAGATAACCGAATGCTGCACTCAATTCCTGTTTCTCCAACGGCGCATTTTTCAAGTCGCCCATCTTTGCTGAGTTCTTTACCATATTTATTAGGGTTATTTCCGGCAGGTTTTGCTTAACATATTTCTTCCCAAGAGGTGAAAGCTGATAGGAAATTGTTATTTCATTCGATATCCTCACCAAATCTAAACCGAGAAGCTTCCTAGCTGCATTTGACAGTGCAGTTTTATCTACCCCAGTTGCACTTGATACCTCAGAGATATATTTAGGAGATTCTGAAACGGATAACAAGAGCGATTTTTCAGTTTTATTTAGCAAATCTGCCGTTGAATCTACTGTCATATATTTAAATTAATTGCATTGGTAATTTAAGTATTAGTTTTATAATTAGATGCATTATGTGGGACAAAAATTGCTCAATATATCTCCTTTTTTAGCCCGGTTTCAACAAGCTTCATCGCTACATAGGAACTTCCACAATATAGCCTCTGAAACCTTGATTCTATAGTCCACCCTTCATCAAGAAGATTCTCCATCGGTGGCAAAGGAGAATAAGTGGGATTAAACGTGCTATTAAATGCCTCAAATATAAATTCCGGCACACCGACCATCTGTTCAGTATCCAGCTGGATACTTAAGCCCTTTAATTCAGACAAAAATTGACCCGGGTCTTCTATTTTATCGCGCAGGGCTCCTATAGCAAAACCAAGATGGCTGACAGCTGCGAATAGGTCATACCCAGACTTCGGAAATTTTTTTGACAGATTTTCTGTTGCCTTCAATGCATAATAATTTGCAAATGGTTCGCTAAATGCACCTGACGCATGAGCCAACTCGTGCGCCATAGCAAAATCATATTCTGGGGCAGCGTATAATCTTTCTTTGTTCAGGTACACGCGCTGGAGCAGCCCTGAAATTCTTGTTTTCTTGACCACGCCGATTCTTCTAAGCGCAGATACTGCCTGACCAATTACGCTCGTTGGAAAGACTGTTGTGAATCCGCCTACTCCTTCTGGGCACAGGTGAGCTATGCTCAGTGTGCTAATCTCACCATTCAGAGCCTCTTTTATCGCGGGCAGAACGTCTCTTTCATGCGCCCTCAGCTCCCTATTTGGCCTACGTAAATCTTCTGAGTAACTATAAGCATATTTTATAGATGCGTTATACATGCTGCGCAGCTTATTCCATAAGCCAGATTTTGCACCTCGTGCATGTCCGATTATATCACAAACAAAATTATGTATACGTTCCAGAGGACGAAATATAGAAGCGTCTGTATATGCATCACTGATATTGCTGCTGGAAAGCATGTATACTGCATTAAGCTCGTTTAAACTGACATTATCTCCAGGGGATGAGGTTTTTAACAGATCTCTATACCTATCATAAACGATATTAAACTCTTTTACATAGCGTATTATATCTTGCTTTATTGACTCTGGTGAAAGCTTTTTTCCACTATAAAATGCGCGTTCTAATCCTATTATCGCTAAAATACCAAAGGCCCCCACAAGCCCACCTGCTGGCACCGTTGTCGCTAACTGCATAGGCAAGGACGTGGATACTAATGTATAAAAGTTTTCCAGGAAGGGTGTCGGAGAGCAACCCGTAGACGCTGGAATGCCAAAACATGTAGAAACGATTAAAGCTGTAATTGGAACTGCTGCAGATTGCAGTGCAGCCATAAATACTGCTCCTCTAACACCATTGGCGAAAATGTGACTGCCTGTTTTTTTAAGGATATAATCATAAGCTGCAAAACCAGACAACTGTCTGACGGGAGAAAGCATTTTTTGCAGCGGTGAATTTTCCTTAGTTTTGCGCTGTGATTGAAGGGTATCATAAAGAAATGCCCTATAAAACCGCTTTACTCCCCATATATCGTAGCGGGACTTGGCATTAGCATAGTTAATAACATCGAACTCGGGGAATTCGGAGAGCTTATCTCTACAGAATACCTCATCAACTGTTTCATCCATACCTTTGCAAGTAAGAACTCTCATCAGATTACGCTTTCGCTTATCCTTACTATCAGAGGTTTGATTTTGTCCGGCAGTGTCCATAATGTATGTATATATTAGAATGGAAATATTATAAAAATATGTTAATTGTTATAAGCGGGACGCCTGGAACCGGTAAAAGTACTATCGCCAAGGCGGTTGCTCAAAGGCTTGGATATAACTTAGTGCACCTATCAAAACTAATAAAGGCGGATTCCAGCTTAGAATTAGAAGTGTCTATACGCGAGATAAACAGGCTTGCCAGACACTCTTTAATGGATAACACTGTGATAGAATCACACTTGGCACACTTTTTGGCTTCTCAAAGAATAGATCTCTTTATAATACTCAGATGTAACCCTATCAAACTTGTCAAGCGCTTAGAGAAGCGCGGGTATGGAAAACAGAAAATTTATGATAACGTAATGTTTGAAGCTCTTGACGGAACGTATCTCGAAGCGATAGAGAGACATAAAAACGTTGTCCAGTTGGATAATACCGCCTCACCAAATAAAACGATAAATCACATAATTTCGCTGACTAAAAATAATCCTATAGGGCATGCTCCAAAAATAGACTACAGTAAGTACATAATTAGGATTCAAAGACAGTTCAAACGGTGAATAACGATGTAGCTATGCTTTCCTTCGACCAAACTTAACGGCTTGATGCGGCTTGTCTTTCAGTATCTATTCTTTTTGATATAGGAAATGCCGCGTCAGATCTGTTATATGCACCCAAAAGCACTTCATAGAGAGCGTCCTTCGCCTTCTTTCCCGTGAAGGAAAGTTGGAATGTGCCTTCTGCTATCCACCTTAGCGCCAAATCTAGGCGTCTCATCGGAGATGTGTCTACTTGTTTTGCAATCCTTTGTCCTGCTATCAGTAGGGACATTACTTCTTCACGAGGAGCTGAATTCTCTATCGCTCGCACAAGAACTTCTACAGGATTTTTGCCATCTTTTTGGAGACGACTAAACGCCCCATCTACTATATTGAAAGCAGTATAAAATCGACCAGAAGATAACTTAGAGGTCCTCAAGTGTTTCTTTCCCTTGTGACCGGGGACCATCAGATGAGTTATTAGCCGCTCTGCTATATTGACCCTTGCTCTAGCTAACCTCTGCTGAGAGGTTCTCCCGGAGCTTTTTGGAGCAATTACCGGTTTTAGAGCTATGACTCCTCTAAGACCAGGATCTCTTACTTCCACATTTAAATCATACTTATTAAAGAGCTTGTAATCAACCAAGTGGTGTTCCTTTGTCTCTTTTGTTTCTTTTACTTTAGCAGGTTCTTCCATTTTCTTTTCTTCCGCCTGCACTGATTTTTCTTCTTCCATTTTTTCGGCTTATCTCACTGGTTTCTGCTTTCTTCCTTTTACTAATTCTTTTATTGAAATTCCATTTACCTTGGTAATCCTAAACTTAACACCTGGCAAGTCACCACGCGCACCTTTCTGTGCACCGCCTATTCGCTCTATCACAACATCGTTGTGCTCATCAACAAATGTCAGCCCCTTACTAAATGGGATATACGCAGTCACTACCTTACCATTCTTTGTAAGCTGAACGGTACAGCATTTCCTTTTACCCGAAGAAGGTTTTTTGGGCGTAACTTCACGCTTCTCCAACACTATGCCCCTCGCCTGTGGCGCACCTTCTAGTGGATCGTATTTTCTCCAGGTATTCAAAAACTGCGACCTACTGCGATTCTTACTGAAGCGCGTCCTCTCTTTTCTCGCAAGCAACATCCTGCCATTGAACAATCCTCGTGTTTTATTTCCCATATTTTTATCTTATATTTATGTTTATTATATTAAAATACCTTTGCATTAAAACTTTAGCCAGTTTTAGCTTGGAATGATTGACTTTTCCGTTTAAAGATGCTTCTAATTTCTTATCTGCATTTGCATCACTCGCAACATAACCTGAAACCAATTTTATAGGTCTCAGCACGTTTTCCAGTAATTTAACAGGATCATCCGAATACTCGACTACCAGCACTTCCTTTTTTAACATATCCCCGAGCATCTTCATCTTCATACCGTTCTTGCCTATCGCTATACCTGCTTGCCCCTGATTCACAACAAATATTATCCGCTCCTCTGAATTCATACAGTCCCGCGGTACAACACCCGTGACGTCAGAGAAAACGTTCATTGAAGAAATAGTATCGGCATCAAACTTTATATTCATACTCACTTCTTAAGTCCCAATATAGATATATTAAAAGATTTACTGCATGCAATAGACAGTGCTTCACTATCGCCCTCGTAAGAGTATATCGGCACGCCGAGTTTCGATATCGTATTAAGCATATCCTCACTTAGATTTGAAGCGTATACCACCGAGTCCAATTCACCCTTCTTAGCATCACGAACCGTTGAATTCAAACCGATGCTTATGGCTTTATTCTTTATCTTTTCCTGAAGTTTTTGTTTTATCTTCTGTTCCATCTTCTTTCACTACCAATTTAACTGAACCGGTGCCTACCGGTATCACCTGATTAGACATTACATTGTTAGCAACGTATTTGAACTCATCTGTTTCATGGTAAAGGCTTGCTTCTACAAGGTGTTTAAGAGGTATCTCAAATGCTGCCCTCGCGAATACAGATTCGGTTTCACCGCTTAGCCCATATCGTCCTATCCCCCTGACCGTGCCATCCATGCACATTGCATCAGCTATCAAGAATAGGTGCCTCAAATCAACGGTAAGCCCTACGTTCTGAAGAGTATTATTAACCTCTTCTACAATAAGATTCCTCGCGGCTTCAATCCCTAACACTTTTGAAACCTCTATTATATCGTTTGAAACTGTCCTAGATATATCAACTTCTTCTAGCTGAAGAATTGATTCTAAATTTGTACCTATCGTCTTTATCCAAGAATTCCCTTCCTTATCTTGATTGATTATAGCTCTAGATATCCCAGGTATACCGGACAAGGTTATCTCCGTCAGTTTATTCCTCAATTTTATCAGTTTCTTCACGTTGTCTGCGCCTTTATCAACAACTACCAATTTATCTTCCTCTGCATGAACGTTTAATTTGAGATTGGAGAGCTTTCCGGAAACATCTCTCAATGTGAATCCGTAAGCCTTTAAAACTTCTCTGTCGAAAAATAGTTCTATCGATTTCTTTCTTATAGAAACATCGTAGGAGGATACTAAATCCCCGATTTTTATTTCTATTATCCTATCAGCAAAATCTTTTATTTTCTGTTTATTCTTTGCGTATTCAAGCTTTAAGAATATGTCCATTACGGGAGTAGAAATCTCCTTCTTTGCGTCAAATATCTCTACGAGTCTTGGAAGACCAGATGTCGTATTAATGACCGTAAGCCCTGCAGTGTGTTTTGTCCTAAGCGTAAGCTGTGTACTTGCTTCACCGATGCTTTGCGCTGCGATTACACCGACATCTTCTCCTGCGGTTATAAGTGATCGCTCGTAAATCTTCTTAAGTTCCTCTAAGTCGGCCTTATCACCATACTTCGCTTTATATGCCTTTATGTATTTTTCTGGTATTTCCATATTAAATCTTAAGATCACCCTTGTCACTGGCAGATACATCCAGTCCATCCTCACCATAAAGGAATTGGACTACTTTATTGCCAAGTCTTACTGATAAGTCATTTGATACACGAAGATCTTGCAACGCAGAGGACAAACGTCTCTGCATATACCCTGAGATAGGGGTACGTATGACGTTGTCCATTAGACCTTCTCGGCTACTTGCTGAGTGAAGGAAGTATTCAACTGGATTAAGACCGGACCTGTAATTGGAGCATATGAAGCCTCTAGCCTTCAGACTCTTATCTGTTTTCAAGTAGTGTGCAGTAAGCCTTCCCTCGAATCCATTGCTGATTCTAACGTCACGCAAAAGTTGCTGTCCAACCGCTCCAACGCTCGGGATCAGATTTGTTATACTGCCTTTAGCACCAGTTGTTATCATTGATTCAACGTTATTATTATTCTTCTGGATGAAGGTGTCTATCACATTCCTTATTCGCACCCGCATCTTATTCGTTAAACTAAGGGCTCTTGCCTCATTGAGTTCATTAGATGTTTTGAGTATCTCTGCAGTCTCTTTCTCTCCCGCGTCTATGACCTCATTTATTTTTGTAAATGCTATTTTCGGCAGGTCAAAATCACTCATATTTACGCTCATACCGTATTTTAGAAGTACCATAAGGCCCAGCCGGGAGGATTGATCTATAAAGGTCGCGGTTATATCCGAACCATACCTAACAAAAAGAAATTGGAGTAGACTTCCATTCTCCTTACCTATTGTTGCGCTGTCAATAACTCCTGTTTCAAGCTTGCCGTTCTTTATCCTAACAAAGCTATCTTCTTCCTTTGTTATTTTGTAGGTTGTACTCTGGCTCTCAAAATTAAGATCCTTTGGCAAAAGCATACTGAACAGTTCTCTGCCATTATACTTATCCTTCTTAAGCTGCTGTTCGATACCGATATTTGAAAGGAAAAACTCTGCGGTTTCTCTGTCTACCACCATACTTTTTCCGGTTATCATGGCACAACCAGAAACATAATCCTGCGCTGCACCTATAAGAGGAAGACCATGCCTTGGAGAAACGATATTATGTTTTATATTTATTATCATATCTGCCTCTGCTAAGGCCTCTTCATTCTGAAGTACATGTATGTTCATCTCGTCACCATCAAAATCCGCATTGTATGGAAGTGTTGATGCAGGGTTTATGCCTAGTGTATTATAGGGTAGGACTCTTACGTAATGTCCCATAATGGAAAGCCTGTGAAGAGAAGGCTGTCGATTGAACAGTACCATATCCCCATCAACCAGATGCCTCTCTATAATATAACCTGGCTTAATCTCTTCTAGGAGATTACCCATTGTAGCGTCTGTTATCTTTTTCTTTATCCCATCTGGAGTTATTATATAATTTGCCCCAGGATATGAATTGAAGTTTTTAACCAGTTCCTTAACTCGCTCGATGTTTATGTCTGTAACATACTCTGGAAATGTAATTTCCTTCGCAATCTGAACCGGTACACCTACCTCATCCAATCTTAATGTCGCATCGGGGGAGATTACTGAACGAGCACCATAATTAACCCGTTTACCGAGTACTGAGCCTCTGAAGCGGCCTTCCTTACCTTTTACTCGGTCTTCTAATGTTTTCAATTTTTTACCGGATTTGTGTCTCGCTATTGGCACTTGTGCAGTACCGTTGGATATAAAGGTGGTAATGTGGTACTGTAAGAGGTCCCAAAGTTCATCTATTATTATCTCTGGCGCACCAGATTTTATATTCTCGGCCAGCCGCTGATTAGTTCTTACTATATCTGTGAGCTTGTGTGTCAAGTCATCCTCACTTCTCTGTCCATTTTCCAATGTTATTGAAGGACGTATTGTTATCGGTGGTACCGGCAACAACGAAATGACCATCCACTCTGGCCTCGAATGATCTGGATCAAGACCTAAAAATTGAAGATCTGAGTCCTTTATCTTTTCTAGTCTCTCCAGAACGTCCACAGGTGTAAGTTTCTGACCCGCATAAACGAAAGTATATGGTTTCTCCAATTTTGTTTTTTGCTGTTTTTCTTTACAGAATGGACATACTGTAACGTTCTTCGCATGTTTTATTATGGCTTTTATTGTTTTCATTCTTTTTTGCACGCCCTCGTGTGCTTCAACCGCTATTAACGTTTCACTTAATTTTTTGAGCGAATTCTCGGGTATTAATACCCTGCCGCATGCATTGCATGTCGCATTTATAAGATTGTAAACATATGGCACCATCTTTATGTTAAATACCGGTCTCGCCAGCTCTATAGAACCAAAGTGCCCTGGGCAGTCCTTTATAGTGTTACCACATGTCTTACATATCAAACCTGGATCTGTAACGCCCATCCTAAGATCTGATAGACCGCCATCTATTGGGAAGCCATCGATGTCATACAACTCCGAAGAAGTAACGGTTACTGCACTCATCTTTTGTATTGTTTTCGGTGATAAAAGCCCAAATTCGATGCCATTTATCTTATTAAAAATAAAATTCGTATCTAATCTCATACCTTTCTGCCCACCACAACTTTCGGATAAATGCCTACAGATTTCAGCTCATCCAGCAATATCTTGAATGAAGCTGAAACTTCTATCAATTTTATCGGCGCATCCTCGCCATCCAACTGACAATATCCCGTCTTCTTCTTAACATTATAAACTGCAATCATGCCACATTTCGAACAAACTGGGATGGATATTTTATCCGAATCAAATCTTTCCTTTAATGACATAGCTGCGCCATATGCAACGAAACAATCTTTCTCCATTTCACCTAATCGTAGACCGCCGCTCTTTGATTTTCCTTCTGTTGGCTGTCTTGTCAGCAACTGTATCGGGCCCCTCGCCCTCCATTGTATCTTATTTGATACGAAGTGCTTCAATCGTATGTATGCCATATCACCGACAAATATCTTGGTCTTCATCTCTTCTCCTGTGATCCCATTATACATCGTTTCGACGCCATTCTCTCTAAAACCATAAGAGTTCAACTCTTTTCTCATCGACTCTTCATCTTCTCCACTGAACGGCGTTCCGTCCACATATCTGCCACCCAAGGCACCTACCTTTCCACCTAATAGTTCAAGCAAATATGCCATTGACATACGGGTTGGGAGCGAGTATGGAGAGAAGATAAGATCTGGTATTATACCGGAGTATGTGAATGGCATGTCTTCCTCATCCAACAACATCCCTACAACACCTTTTTGTCCGCTTCTTGAACCGAATTTGTCCCCTATCTCAACACGTCTCTCCTGCCTTACCTTTAGTGAGACATATTTATTTCCATCAGCGGTTGAGGTTAGAAACACATTGTCAACTATCCCGCTTTCACCCGTCCTACATTCCACAGATGATTCAACCTGCTTTTGTACGCCAAGTCGAAACTTATCGATAGAAGAAACAAATCTGGGAGGAGATACTCTGCCTATAAGCACGTCACCACTCTCAACTTTGGCGGATGGATATGCGATTCCGTCCTCATCTAAGAACTTGTAGGAGTCCTCTGATCTGTAACCGATTACATCTTTATCCGGAACTTTTATATAGTCGCTCTGCCCGCCAATATATTTGGTTTCCTCTATTTTATATGGCCTAAAAAACATCGCCCTGAACAACCCTCGGTCTACTGATGACTTATTTATTATTATTGCATCGTCCATATTATATCCTAGGTACGAAACAACCGCAACTACGATATTCTGTCCAAAGACATGTGTCTTAAAGGCATCATTTTCATACATTTTAGTCTTTACTACCGGAACTTGCTGATCCACAGCTATCATTGAATCATTATCCATTCGTATCAGATAATTGTTAGAGTATATTCCAACACCCTGCTGTACACTTTTAACAGCCGTAACATTTCTGTGTGGGTTGCTGTGATTTATGAATGGGAGGAGAGATGCCTGTGTTCCAAAAACCGATAACGGGCTTATTTCTAGATGAGTGTGTCTATCAGTCAATTCCTTTTCAGTAAGCGCCACGTAAGCATCTTCTTCTTCATCGGCATCCAAGTACTCTATTTTGCCTGCAGCCACAAGGTCATCCCACGTCAAGTGATTTCCCTCTAGTAAATTTATATCCTCTTTGGTCACCATTGGTTTTCCGTTCTTTACAACGATTAGAGCCCGGACAAGTCTACCGCTGTCAGCATTAACCATCACGCTGTCAGTCTCCTCTCTAAATCTAACATTCAAACCCTTTGGTAACTTCCCCGCACGCCTGTCTATGATTAAAGCCTTGGCTAGCTTCGGACCATCATCCGTCTGACCGACGAGTCTACCGTTCACAAAAACAAAAGTCATATCTTTTTAACCCCGTAATCTTTTAATTTTGCTATCACGTCATTATTCGCATCTATATTCTCTTCAGAGATTTTTGCTAACAATGCAATATTTTTAGTAAGACCGATTTTCGGACCTTCTGGTGTTTCAACTGCACAGAATCTTCCAAAATGCGTACCGTGCAAATCCCTTGCTCTATAATTCTCTCTATTAGACGTAAGCAAGGACTCTATTTTCCTAAGGTGTGAAACCGTCGAAGGAAAACTTCTTCGGTCTAGATGCTGTGTGATACCTACTCTGCCGCCCACCCATTGACCGGTCGCCAAAGAAGAGCGCAACCTAGAAGTTAGCTGATCCGATGTAAAGATGTATTTTGGAGTAGGAACCCTGTCTTTTTTGATACCACGCTCAAAATTGTATTTGGCATCATTAAGAACCTGCTTGAAAACAAACCTAAAAAGCATATCTAAGTTATAATTTTCAGCGTGCAATCTTTTATTTGAGTAGTGGTCTTTATCGACTTCTTTTTTGGATAATGAATATGCTATCAATCTTGAAACGACGTAAATCAAATATTCACCTTTTAACCTTCTCGAATCTTTGTCTCTCCCTAAGAATGGAAACAGAAGGGCATCTATATTTGTCTCTGCAGTCTCTATAGCATGAACGGAGTGCAGCGATTTGCCGATATATTCAAGCGCCTCTTTTTCCGATTCAATATTGAATGCAACCATGTTTATATCAATAGTATTTTCTATGTCTTCGTCTCCTTTTGCTATCTTCTTTATAAGCTCATTTTCATTCGCAAAACCCAATGCTTTCAATAAGACGATTAGAGGGATCTTCTTTAACTTACCAAAAGTTATGTACAATAAATTGCTATTTGAAAGCTGGATTGAATGTGGTACTTTTATATTATCTGCGTCGGCGAATATCTTTACAGAGTAAAGGAAACCTTCTTGGCTTTCCTTGCTTATCAGCAAATTATTTGGAGCGAGATCTTCTGTGGTTATAATTATTCGCTCTGTACCGTTTATTATAAAGTAGCCTCCTGGATCGTTAGGGTCTTCCTTGAGCTTTATAAGTTCTTCCCTAGGCATTCCGTAAAGATTGCAGAATTTAGACTTAACCAGTATCGGTATCCTGCCTATAAAGACCTCTTCTTCTGCCACTTGTTTTTTATCAGCTATATACGAAACAGAAAGCATTATCGGTGCATCATATGTAAGATCTCTTATCCTAGCTTCCATTGGCGTAACAGGTCGAAGTACACTGTCTGCCTCCAGAAGGTCTGGTTTCCCAACGGTAATTTTTCCCAGCTTTATTATAAATTCGCCGACACCGGATGGTTTTATAACCGGTTCAATGACAGATTCGCTGTCTATTATTTTTTGGAGCCCTTTTTCTATGAAATATTCAAAGGAGGATATGTGATGTGCAGCTATATTACTAGATTTTACTGCTGCTTCCAATAATTTGTCACTCGCTGATTCATCCATAAAGATTTATTTTACAACAAAACGGTAATATTTTGCTTCACCGGCTGTCTTACTATCTCTGCTTATCTCAAGTACATCGCCATCATTAGCGCCCAATCTTTTAACGGCAGGATCTGTTGACTTTATTTTGGGCAGATCTCTAGTAACTATATTAAATTTTTTGAGAAGTGTAGCTATCTCTTCTTGCTTCATTGTGCGATACTTTGGTGAAAGACGGCTATTAAAAATATCAATATCCAAGCGGGCGACCTCTTACGACAGATTTTACAATTAGTAAGTGTGATATTAGTAGTATTTAAAGCTTTCTGTTTGGCAGGCTTTG
>JAJZNV010000023.1:24622-26380 GCA_021852265.1 Nanobdellota archaeon | reverse complement strand
CATATTTATGGGTTTCACGGCGACAAGCGAAAATCTTTTTAATTCCCTAAATATTGGTGAAGCTCCACAACTTTCAGGAACTTATGGAGAATATGACGACGGCGCCAACGTCTTTATGCTCTACAGTAATTTTACCGGACCAGGCTTTAGCCCAGGGTGGTGGTTTACTTCTTATAAAGGAGGTGGGACATACACGCTTAGTGATGGTGCAACGGTGTCAACAAATGGGACCGACCCTTGGGCCGAGATATATTCAACTTCGACCTCTCTCCAAAGATTTCCAGCTTCAGTTTATACCGACTTGATCTCTGCTTCTAATATCAAATTGTTACCTGGTATCGGAATATATGGTGATAACAACCTAGCAAGTACCGGTTATGGTCTGCACTATTACGGATTAGCGAAAGGGGGTGCAGGAGGAGGGGGCGAACAAGTCTCTCCGACACCGCCATCACTTACTTTTGGCGTGATGGGTATTTCTTGGATAAGCAATAATACTGAGGTTAGTTGGATAAATGAAACGCCGACGGTACTCCATCTGGCACAAATAGGTATTACAGCGCCCTATGCCGGCATCGGTATCGGCGAGGCGAATTCAGCACCGAGTTCAACGGTTACTTTTCAATGGGCGAGAGTACAGGCAGCGCCGCCAAATGGTGTTATGCCAGCGGCTTTGTTTGGCAAATTTCAGTAAATTTTAAACTTATATCTATTCCGGTTCGCCTATTAAACTGTGGAAATAGAAATGTTCCCCATAGATGTAGATTACACCGTTGTGGACGGCAAACCAATAGTGCGTATATTTGGATTGTCTAGTGGTGGAAATAGAAAAATATTTTATGATGATTCATTTAGGCCGTACTGCTATATAGAAGCGGATAAAAAACGCCTGGAGGAGTTAACCCACGGGCTATCTTTCATTGACAGCATTGAGGAAAAACATAAAACACATGTTGGAAAAGAGGTAACCGTATCGCAGGTATTTACAAAACTTCCAGAGGATGTGCCAAAATTGAAACAGCTCGGCCTTAGAATTTACGATGCAGACATCCCTTTCTACAAGCGCTATCTTCTTGACAAAGGGATAGGCACGTCGAACCGTGTAAAAGTGAATCTTGATGGTGACAGGATAAAAAGCATATCCTCAATCGAAATTGGAAATCCGCCCCTTAAGAGTATAGCGCTAGACATAGAAACCTACTCAAAGAGGACGTTTCCTGATGCGAAGGCAGACCCAATACTCGCAATTTCGCTTTCTAACTATAGTATTAAAAAATGTTTTACGTGGATTGAAACCGAGGCTGGAGAGATAGAGAAGGCAGAAGACGAAAAGGACATGTTAATAAAAGTCGCAAAATATATTTCAGATAACGGATTTAATACGTTAGTAGGTTACAATTCAGATGCATTTGATTTTCCATACATAAAACAAAGAGCTGATGTCCTCGGGCTAAAACTCCTATTCAATGGGTTTGAAATAAAATTAAAGGGTGAAAAAAGGAGAGTCTCAGAGATCAATGGGATGGTGCACATTGACATACTTAATTTCATACGCAACATATATGCGATATACAATCTGAAAACAGAGATCCTTTCCCTCCGGGAAGTAGCTTCCGAAATGATCAGTGAGAAAAAAGGGGAATTCGACTGGGAAAAGATAGAACTTGTCTTCTCAGATAAAAAATTAGCAACAGATCTCTGTTTGTACTGCATAAACGACTCTTATATAACTTTTAAACTATACGAACGGCTTTTTAA
>JAJZNV010000023.1:0-24522 GCA_021852265.1 Nanobdellota archaeon | reverse complement strand
GCAAACGTGGTTTATTGTGATACAGATTCAGCATTTATACACGCACCTCAGATAAACCTGTTTATAGAATCTTTTATCACCACAATAAACAAGAAATTGCCATATCCGATGGAACTAGAATTGCAGGGCGTATATTCAAGAGCAATTTTTGTGAGCGTGAAAGCACAGGAAAAAGGAGCAAAAAAGAAATATGCACTCTGTGATGCAGACGGGAAGCTTACAATAAAGGGTTTTCAGTCGGTTAGACGGGATTGGGCCGTGATAGCAAAGGAAACACAGGTAGAAGTGCTTAAGAGAATCTTAGTTGAGAACAACAGGGAATCTGCATTAGAATATGCTAAGGAGGTAATAAAAAATATAAAATCTGGGAACATACCTTTGGAGAAATTGGTGATCCTAACGCGATTGCATAAAGACCTCTCCTCTTATCAGCAAACGGGGAGGCATGTTTCCGCCGCAGCAAAAAGCGGTTTGCAGTTTTCAAGTGGAGATACAATAAAATATATAATCTCCAAGGGCAGGCCAGGAGAGAGTGTCTCGACGCGTTCAGTTCTTTTCGAAATAGCAAGGAGGGATAAAATACGCTATGATCCGGATTATTATATAAACCAGCAAGTAATCCCGTCAACGATGCAGATATTCAGCGTACTCGGGTACTCAGAAGAAGACCTTATAAGTCGTAGGAACGAAAGCCTAATGAATTTCTGAAATGCCCCCCGTAGTGGGAGTTTTTTACAGTATAAAATTATAAATGCTTAATAAACGTTCAATTCAAATGGAGGACAAGGAGAAAGAAAAATGGCTATTGGCCGGAAAAATAGGAAAAGAGGCAAGAGAATTAGGTATCTCTTTGGCGAAACCCGGAACTTCTTTGTTAAGCATTGCCAGAACAATAGAAAATAAAATAACGGAAGCAGGTGGAAGACCTTCCTTTCCCCCTAATTTATCAGTAAATCAGGTGGCTGCACATTACACTCCGAAGTTTAATGATACTACGACGCTGAAGGTTGGTGATATCCTGAAAGTTGATGTCGGTGCGAGTATAGATGGATTCCTATCCGATACAGCTGCTACGGTTGTCGTTGGCGGAGAAGAGAACGTGCTTGTAAAGGCCACAAGAGAGGCACTAGAAGACGCCATAAAGATAGTAAATCCTGGGATTAGGATAAATGAGATAAGTCAGGTCATCGAAAAACGTATCCGCTCGTATAGCCTGTCTCCCATAGTTAATCTTGGCGGCCATGGCTTGAAAAGATACGAAATCCACGAGGGAGACTTTATACCAAATGCAACAACAAATTCGAGTAAGATACTTAGATCAGAGGGTGCAATAGCGATCGAACCTTTCGCTACGACGGGAGGCGGTTACGTAATAGATAGCTCCGACGTCCAGATATTAATGTTTAATGGCGGAAAAGCACCCCGGAGTAAGTTAGGAAGAGATATACTCGATTTTATAAAAATGGAATACCACACCCTCCCCTTTGCAAAGCGTTGGATAATGGAAAAATTCGGGCCGTTTTCTGAATTGGAAATTAAAAACTTGGTCCTATCCGGAGCTTTGTATGAATTTAACGTTCTTAAGGAAAAGGACAACGGCATTGTAGCCCAATTCGAGCACACGATACTTTTTGACAAGGGCGAAGTTACCGTTACCACGTTGTGATATGGGCGTAAAATTAAAGGACTTAGTGCACGGCAAAGAAATAAAATTGGGAGACTTGGCCGGGAAAACTATCGCCATTGATGCATTTAATTGGATATACCAGTTTTTGACAACTATAAGGTTAGCGGATGGCTCTTATCTTACCGACAGAGAAGGCAATATAACTTCACACCTGAATGGATTGTTTTATAGATCCATGAATCTTCTTGGTAATAATATACGTCCCTGGTTTATTTTCGATGGTTCAGCGCCAAAATTCAAGAAAGCGACAAACCTTGAGCGCGCACGAATCAGAGAAGAAGCTAAAATTCTCGCAGAAAACGCAAAGACGGAGGAGGAAAAAGCCATGTACCTTAGAAGAGCCGTAAAAATAAATGATTACGTAATCTCTTCATCGAAAGAATTATTAGAGTTAATGGGAATACCTGTATTGCAAGCGCCAGCGGAGGGCGAAGCACAGGCCGCTAGACTAAACGCAGATGGGCTAGTTTATGGTGTAGCCTCACAAGATTATGATACGCTCCTTTTCGGCGCGAGTAAACTGATAAGGAACCTGAATATAACCAATAAGCGGAAAGTGCAAAATAAAGGAATCTCTGTGACAGTAACTCCCGAAATAATTGAAAGCAAGGACTATGTTGGAAATTTGGGTGTGACGAGAGAACAGCTAATACTTATAGCGTTGTTTGTAGGCACAGATTACAATGAGGGAGTGAAAGGGATAGGTCCTAAAAAGGCATTGGCGATAGTCAAAAAAGAGAGCAAAGAGGAGATATTAAGGAAATATGATTTTGGTTCTGAATACGAAATAAACGAAGTATTCGATTATTTTATCAATCCAAATGCCCTGGAAGTAAAAGAAAAAGCTGCTCAGGTCGGGTTTGATAAAGATAAGTTAATTGAATTCATGTCGAGTAAGCATTCATTCGATGCGGACAGGATAAGTTCGTACTTAGAAAAGTTCTCACGGCATGATGTTTCGCTTTTTAATTATGGTTAAACCCGAAATAAAAGAACGTTTTGTTAAAGAGAAAAAGCAAATGGATATAGTATTTGACAGAATAGAAGTATCCAGGGACCGGATAGAATCACAGCAATTTTTGGATATGGCCATTAATTATTACAAGGACTCAGACTATTTTTACGGTAAAAAAGATTACTTGCGTGCTTTTGAAGCAATTGTCATAAGTTGGGCCTATGTCGATGCCGGCATAAAAATGGGTTTCTTTAACGTACCCGAAGATATGAAGCCGTATTTTACGTCTTAACTATTCAGAAAAACTGCCTTGCCATGCAAATAACAAAAAACAGTGCACAATTTTACCCATAAATTTCAAATTGGTCGCTTTTTTGAACTAATGCAGTGACACAAATATAGTTCCATGTTTTTCTTCACTCTACCAGTCCAGTGACAAAATCATTAAAAAAGATTTATATATCTTTGGGTAGTAAAGATATGATATGAGTGAGGATAGGGAGAGAATACCTGCTGCCGTGGTGTTAATAATATTCTTAATCGGGGCTGTAGTCGTTTATTTGGTAACAATTCCACAACCAGTTGCATATAGATTGATATTCGGTAATTTTTCCACGTCATCGCATACGGGAACCAATAACTCTGGAAACGTTGCGCCGCCAAGTTCATTCTATTATCCAATAACCTCTTATCTCGGTGGGAATCCAGCGGCTACTAATTCAACGTATCCGCTTGGAACCTTTGGGGCATCATATAGCGAGTACAATTCGAGTCTGAGCAGCTCTTCACCGTTCACACTGACATCCTCGATATTTGGATCTTCTTCATATAATGCAGGATTTAATGCGAGTGCAGAGGATTCCTATTTCTTGTTATTGGATGTTGGCAGCGTTTCTGGAAATCCCACTCTAAAAGTGGCTTTAAATGGGAACTATTTCTACCAGTCGACGCCGGCTTCGAATGAGCATATACTTTTAAGGCTTCCGCAAGCTTCCAGCGGAAATAATATAGTGTCAATATATAATTATCTAAATGGCTTCGCTCTAACCCAGGCAATTTCATTTACTAACGTGTCAGTTATACAGCAATACTCTAATAATGTATCGCACTATTCAAGTGTAACGCCAGTTACCCTAAGCGGTCTAGGTAATTACTATCTGCAATTCACTCCTATAGGTTATGGAAACCTCTCTGTAACAGTGAATGGCTACCAACTAACGCAATTGTCCTCGTCAAGCGATGTGCCGCTTACATTCATTATACCTCCAAGTGTGGTAAACCAGGCCATAAAACCTGGTAACGCCGCGATAATGCCGATTACATTCAACGCAGGCTTTTCTGTTGGTCAGAAGAGCACATATGAGGTTGCCAATGCGGCTATAATCTACACGATGCCCGAAGTGAATTCGGCTTCGATGACCATACCGTATACTGTAAAGGAAACGACTGGAGAATACATACTAACGTTTTATGTTAATAACATACTGAAACAGGGTAATGTTACCTTCTCTCTATATCCATCCGGGCAAACTTTTCAGATAGCTGCATCCAACTTAGTGACAGGAGACAACATACTCATCCTTCCAAATAGTGCATTTGGTGGACAAGCAGTAAGCGGTAATTTGACAGGAACTGTGACGCTATCTACCAATGGCCTTGTAATACCGAGTTATCTAGCAATAAAATCTACCTCTTAAAAATGTTATAAAGTGATGCAACTTGCCAGGTTTTTGACAGTTATTTATATCACTTAGCTCTTAATTATAATTATGGCCGATGATTCAGATGACAAGAAAGGGGAGGAACCTTCTCAGAAACTTAAAGATGAAATGGCTCTTGATGATGCGAAACATGAAGAATACCGTGCGAAACAGGTGAAAAATATAACAAAATCGCGGTCAAAGCAAGCCAAAATAGAAACAGCCAAAGCTGCGCAAGAGGCAGGACGGCTTAGTGCTTTACGCTCCTTTATATTCCATCCATTTGCGTACCATGAGGCACGTGAGCAAAAGATTACAGCAAATCTCAATAAATTAGAAAGCCCTCTTGAGCGATTAGAATACGAGCAGCGATTACGCGAACTGCGAAAATCGAAACAGTTTATAGATACGGATGCCATATCCAGAGGCGCAAAAAAATACGGTTTACTTTTACTCATAATATTCCTCCTGTTCTTGCCAGTAGGGATATTCTTATTTGTTAATTCGGCAAATCATACCGGACCCTTCTCGTATCAGATGCAGTCTTATTACGGTCCATTCTTTTCGCAGATCGGGTCTTTTATTTCACCGTTGGCAAGTTTAGTTTCGAATGAATTGGCCTGTGTATCTAATCCGGTAAATTGCGTAGGCACACATAATACGAATAAAACCGTACAGGTATACAACACTTTCACTTCGTTCATATCCGCTAGTCCGTCTGAACAGTATCAGACCATTTTCTTAACTGGTTCGGGGAAGCCCTATACGACTCAGGCACAGCTGTTTTACACAGTACAAGATACCGCAGATGTTCCTCTCGGAACTGATACGAGCAATAATATTCTCTTAAGCGAGTCATGCGGGAGCAGTTCCAATCCGGCTGCTACGATAAATTGTTTGGGCACTACCCCACAGAGTACTGCACCTCAAAAGAATCTTCAATTTATTCCAATGATTTTTCAGCAGCAAACTGTAGAAAACCAAACACCGATAGCCGTGCAGTGTCCATGGAATCCAAATGTACAGCTGAATGCAATCTCTTCGCTGCGCCTCAACTTTACGATAGAGAATTACAGTGCAGCAACAATATTCCCAATACTTTTTGAGGACAATTTATTCTATCAGCAACTTGAATCATCCCAACAGAGTGTCTCTGCCAACCAACCATCTGTTTCGTTCGTCAGCCCTGGGCCAGTTCAGGTTACACTCAGTACCTCAGAACCGCAGCCGATAGTAACAAATAATGGAAATACAATAATAACTGTAGCCGTTTCCCAGTTAACGGGCGCAGAAGGAGCCTTCCATATAAATCAATTGTCTATTTTTATTCCCAAGTCGCTATGGGGTTCATTGCAGTCTTCCAGCGGCTGGGCGTGTGGAAACGCCGTTGGTGGTAGGCACCAGCAATTTGTTCTGCCATCAGGAGCAGGTTATTGGCAGTGCAATAGCACACTCGGGGACGCTATACAGCAGGGCGGTGCGCAATTTACTCTTCCCTCGCTTAATAACCTTGGAGGTCTGCATTTTGATACTCTTCCGATTCTGGCCTACATAAATTATAATTATAATCAATCTATGGATATGCCATTTATTGTAAGAGCAGGGGGAGGAGTTAGCTGTTGAGGAGTATTATGGGACTAACTACAAAAAAAGGTGCAAGCTCTGCCTTGATGCTTGTGGGATTTATAGTAGCGATAATAATAATTATAGAGGTCCTTCCCTATGCGAGCGAAGCACTTGGGATATTTTCTCCGCCGCAGCCGGCCGGATTGCAGGTTACACAAGGCGTGGCCGTGTACTCCATTGATACCCCCTCAAGCGTTTCGCCTTCGACAAATTTCAACGTCAACTTTTTGGTAAAAAATAATATAAATGGAAAACCCGCAAGCAATATCAAGTTGTGTCTAGATAATCTTGGGTTGTTTAAGCTGGTGACTAGTCCAAATATGCAGGGTGGACAACCACAGCAATGCACAATTATATCGACGCTTTTCACCGGTGGTTCCCTTCCGGAATATTTCACGCTTCTCGCACCTTCAAACAGTTATTATGCAAACATCCCATACACCCCTAATCTGGGTTACTTTTTAGACTATTCATATAGCGCATCTGCGGCGCAGTCTCTAGAGTTCGTGTCACAAACGGCTTATAGCAGCAATAATTATCCTGCGCCCTCTTATGGGTCGTTTGACAATACGGCGGGACCAATCTCAATAACAACCACTGCTACACAACCGGCAATCTATAACACCGCAATGAATTTGCAGCTAAATCTTGCGAATGTCGGAAACGGGATAGTTCTTGGGCAGGTGCAGGTAACTGTATCTATAAATCCATCAGTCTTAAGTATGTCACAAGGGAGTCTTGGGCTGACACAGCTCAATTCGACAACATTCCGAGGAAATTTCAGTCTTGGTGTAAGTGGGCTTACATTGACACTTCCATTAACGCTTAACTCGACAAGACAATCCGCAGCATTATCTGCAGGCGTGCCGTACCTCAGCTCAAACGTTCATGTAGCAATATCATATACCTATGAGATTGATGGCTATTTCCCGGTATCTTTGAACGTTCAGAAATACTTCGTGCAATAAATCTGCAATTTTAATATTTAAAAAGTTTAAATAGATAAATCTCGTTTATCTAAATATACGCCATTAATAACGGCATAAAACATTGATACAACTAAAGTTATTATATGCCAAGTAAAAAAGCCGCGAATAGCGGTGCTGTCATAGGCATCGTTCTTCTTTTAGTTATAATCGCAATAGTGTATCTGTCTGTGAGTGGGAGTTTGAATCTAGGAGGATTATACAGCAATCAGAGCCCTTCACAGACATCAACGTACACAACTACCGTGAGCCCATCCTCCTTGAGTCTTTTGAATGGGCGATCAGGTTCGATGCTGCTGACCTATTTCAATCCTTTTACGCAGGCGCTAAATCCGAACGTAACGCTCTCGGTGGGTTCTCCTACATTTGTTTCCGTAAACACTCCATCTATAAAATTGTCAATGCCTGCGGCAATGTCTGTACCTGCAGCAACGGCATTTAATGTTACATGCACAGGTAGCGGCCAGGTGTCAACATCGGAGTTTTCGGTTTCATTGGACAATTTTACGCAGAATGCAACCACCTCAGTGGAAACGTATCCATATGGATCAAATCCGTTGCAGGTAATCGGTCCTTCAGTCTCCCCAGGATTTTTGTCTATAACAGCTAATCCGATAACCATAGAAACAAGTGCTTCCTCTCCAGCATCATCACCAATAAACATACAGTTTTCACCGGCAGTTTATAGCGGGAATGTTTTCTCAGGGTCATCGACTGGGATAATAACTAGCCTTACTGTCTCTATAAGCAATACTTCTGGAGGAGTCGCATCAGCATTCGTACAGTACGGCTCAAATACATTAAATCTTGCCGGACATTCTACACTATCAATTACAATACCAGATGTGAATCTCGCACTAATATCAGCAGGTCTATCTTTAAAAATAACCGCAACTAACAGCGCAACACCTACCCAAAACTTGATAAGTATCATAACTAGATATAACTACCAGTATTCATTTGTAGGTCCTACAATTAGTTGTGAATAAATAATATGCCAAAAAATGCCCAGGATGGTTCCGGGGGCGTGCTAATCGCTCTTTTAATCGTAGTCATAATACTAGTTGCAGTGTACTTTTATTATGCGGGCTACATAAAGATACCCGGTGTCGGAAGCTCGAATACCAATTCTTTCGGGCCTACACCAATAGCACTGACAGCCTCTGCGATAGGATCAACGACCGGTTTATATCCCGGAGCACCCTTCCAGGTGATATCAGAAATATCAAATAACCGCAGTACACCATTAACCGTTTCATTGCTGATTTATGGCTGTTCGACTATTTCCAGCAGCAAAGTCTCACAAATCGTACCTGGGGGCGTTCAGGTTTCAAAGGTATGGAATGTAACTGCACCATCATCCGGAACCTGCCAAATACAGTTTACTGCGTGCTTCAATTACTCTTCATACGCAAATTATCCCATTACAATAGCAAACAGTGGACTATCCAATGTTCCGTTCGCCTACCCTTCATTCTCGAACTCTCCTCTATACCTCTCATTACAGAACTTTAATAGCGTAATTACCGCCCCGCCGGCCTCGGTAGCGCCATATGGTGTAAATCAGACCGAATATCTGCTTGCAAGCAATATAGGCATTGGCAGCATCTTTAACAGTTCTTTGATGTCTTTAAATATTTACTCCGATCAAAAAGCATACGTGCAGCTTCCCAGTGGAGTACACACAATAACCGGAAGCGGCTATACAATTAGTTCTAAATCAAGTGATGCCCAAACCCTTGCCTTCAATAACAATTATGTTCTTCCATTTATCCTGACAATTCCACCGATTACAAGCAGCAGTGGGTACCAAAATGCAGTGATAAATGTAAGTGCTACATATATGTATTGTCTGCAGTCAAATGCATTGCAAGTTTCAGTGAGTTAACTTTTAGAAACCAGAATCTTAATTGTATCTGCTTCAACTGCACTTAACTTGCCCGGTATAAACATTGCAAGTGGAGGTTTTAAGTCATTTCCGGCACTAGTCGCGAAAACAATTTTTTGATTGTCGCTTCCAAGTCTTGAAACAGCAATTACAGTATTCCAGTCTATTAGCTTTAATCCTCGGCGTATTTCTATCTTTTTGATAATATCTAATGCAGTCTTTACATCAACAAAATCATTTTCGTTCTTGACCTCCATAAGCAATAGAGTATGGAGTCCCATTTTTAGGTTATTTTCAATCACATCAAAAAAACTCTCCGGTTTGAAATTTTCTGTGAATATCGGTAGGCTGCACGTTGCGCCGAATTTATATAGAGATAATCCGCTTTCAGAAATAGCAGTAAATATGCTGCTGGCATGGACAACTTCGTAACTTATATGCATTTCCTTACAGTCTTTTAATATAGAAATGTGTGTTGTCGCAGACAATGGGTCACCAGGCACCAACAGTGCTACTATTTTATTTTGTGCCCGTCTTGTTATAAACTCGCTTTCGACCACTTCTCTCGATGCAATGGCGATATTTTTGCCTATTTTATTTTCTAATTCCTTAAGAGAACTTATATCATTTAAGTTCGTATATCGTTCTAAGTACACTTCCTCGCAGGTTTTTAAAAGTTCGATTGCCCGAATCGGCATATCTTTTAAATAATATAAACCCGTGCCAATTAGGTATAGCATATGATATATTCATATCTTAGCCTGTTTATATCTATATTCGTAGTTGGCGTGTTCTCTATAGCATCGTATTCGGATATACAGAGCAGAGAAGTACCAGATTTTTTAAGCTATCTACTTCTCGCCGGCGGCTTGCTATTAAATTTATCATTATCAATAGCAACTGGCTCCATATCAAATTTGATATTTATGCCATTGTCGATACTGTTGTTATTTGGTTTTGCGTATACAATGTACTATTTCGGCCAATGGGGAGGGGGAGATGTTAAGTTAATGCTAGGTTTATCTGTTGTATTCACGTCATTTAGCCTGTATTCAAATTTCTCGTTCTTTGGGCTGTTCATAAACATGTTGATATTCGGCGGACTATACGGTCTTTTTGGCACGATAATTTTTGGGCTGTTAAAGTTTAGGCACTTTAAAAAACTCTTACACTATTATGATATTCTGCTCGTTATCGTTGGAACGGTAGGTATGGTATTTTTCTTCAGTTATTTCCCATCTCCAATAAATTACCTAGCAATGTTCGCCACACTGCTGCTAGTATCAATGAGATATATCTATCTTATAGCGGAAAATCTAATGTACATGGAGGTCCCCATAAATAAACTCACGGAAGGGGACTGGCTTGCGGATGATGTAAAGAAGGACAATGTAATTGTAGTTAAACGAAGAAATACGGGACTTGATTTAGGAGACATAAAAAAGCTTAAGGAATCCAAAGTGAATCGCGTTCTGGTAAAAATAGGATTGCCTTTCGTACCAGGGCTATTATTGGGAGTGATTGTAACGCTTGTTTTGGGCAATCCACTCCTGCAGATACTGAGCTCTTCAGTTATATTCTAATTTTTTGGTATAACTAATAACTAAAGCTACTCAAATAAGCTCTCGTCTTTCTCGAGATCGTAATCCTCATCAGGATCTTCGGACTCATTGTCCTTAAATGCCATTGCGCCTTTTCGTCTCATACTATTTTATTAATTTTATTACCATCTATTCGTGATAATTAATATATGGTGTCTGAAATATTTAAGCGTTTTTATAAGGTTTTTCACCAGAAGATATCAGTGACTTTTCTAATTAAAGATTTATAGATATTTAATGCATGCATTAACTTGCTCATTATTATCCTTCTAATATCTTCCTTTATGGAATTGTAAGTACCGCCGTCGGTTATAAAGTTGCTCAATAAAAATATTATTGGCGTATAAAAACAGAAAAATAAATTTCCAAATCAACTGTCATGTAGACTATCACTATCAATGGCTTCCGAATAATAGTTGCTGTGCTAATTGCGCCCTCTGTACATCGGCTATATGAAAATTATTGTGTATAAGCGGTTAGAAATCCTAAATGCAGCGAAAATATGACAGATTGAATTAAAAGTAAAGTTTATAAACAAATCTTGCTATATAGAAATCTATCAAACGCATGCACTTCATTATATTAATTATAAGGAAGCAAGAGTCGATGTGCGGTAAAACGCATATATGTGACTGTACAATTGCAAAAACACCAAACTATTAGATGGATGACTAGGTTCAGGTGCCGAAGAAGGACGCAGCAAGTTGCGATAATGGTATGGTAAGCGCAGACGGCTGTTGATCATACCGTTTCTGAATGCGTGATGCCTGTGCGAAGGCACAGATTCTTGGCGCAAGCTGAGAAAGGGAACGCAGGGAACTAAAACATTTTAGTACCTGTAGGAAAAGAAATCAATCGAGATTCCCCTAGTAATGGCGAACGAAAAGGGAATAGGGCGAACCGAATCCGTAGCAATACGGAGATGTGGTGTGGTTAATGACTGTAATGGTGAAGGCGAAGTCGACTGGAATGTCGCGTCAAAGAGAGTGACAGCCTCGTAGCTTTCCGATTTATAGCCATCATATTGAGTAACAGAGGTCGAGACTCTTCTGCGAAGACGGGTGTCAAAAACATCCAACCCTAAATACAACCTGAAACCGATAGAGTATAGTAGCGTGAGCGAAAGTTGAAAAGCACTCTCGACGAGAGGATGAAAAGAACCTGAAATCTAATAGTTATAGTTGTTGCGGCACGTTATATCTCTATGAATAAATAAATAGAGTTTAGTGTTGCAACATCCTTTTAGCATAAAGGGGCAGGGAGTTTATGAGTATGGCAAGGCTAACGTAAAGGGAGCCGAAGCGAAAGCGAGCACCTTCGGGTGCCGGTAGGAAACTGCCGTTTAGTCATATTTGTAAGACCCGAAGCCGTGCGATCTATACGTGTGCAGGATGAAGTGGGGATTACTCTCCATGGAGGTCCGAAAAGGTCGGGAACTATCTCGTCTTTTGATATGCGTATAGGAGCGAAAAACCAATCGTGCACGGCGATAGCTGGTTCCCATCGAAATATCCCACAGGATAGCTTATGCTTTAATGTGTTGGGGGTACAGACACTGATCATGCAGGTAGGGACCGAAAGGTCCCACTGCATTGTCAAACTCAGAATACTAACATATCATATGGCATAAGTTGGGTGTATGGCATAAAGTTTTACACCTAGAAGGAAAAAACCTAGCCGTGAGTTAAGGCCCTTAAATATCTACTAAGTGCAAAAAAGGGAAATCATATCTAAAACAGTTGGGAGGTAGGCTCAGAAGTGGCCATCCTTCAAAAAGTGTGTTACAACTTACCAACCTAGATATGGTAACCCGAAAATGGACGGGGCTAAGTAGATTGCCGATACTCACGATCTTCACGTAAGTGAAGATGGTAGATGGGCGTGCCTATGGACTAGAAGTCTGTCCGTGAGGACAAATGGATCCATATGGTATCGAGAATCCTGCCAGGTGTAGCAAATAGATGGGTGAGAATCCCATTCACCGCATGTGCAAGGGTTCCTTGTTTTAAGCTTATCTAACAAGGGTTAGTCGGTCCTAAGTCGAGCGTCGAAAGGTGCTCGGTAAATGGGAATGCGTTTAATATCACGCAACCACAGCGGCTTTATCATAGATTACGCGTCGAGATATGCGAAGTGGTCTCGTCTGATCATATATGGGTACAAAGTGTTCGAGAGACGTAATGTCGAGAAGACACAGAAGTATTTATAATGTAGCAATACATTCGCAGAGTCTTGGCGCTCATAAAAATGTCTATGTCATGAGTCGTGGTGACCGTACCGAAAACTGACACAGGTGCACTGGCTTAGTAGGCTAAGGTGAGGGAATTAAACCGGGTAAGGGAAATCGGCAATTTGGTCCTGTAAGTTCGCAATAAAGGATCCCTGATCTGGTCTTAAAAGCTAGATCAGGGCGCAGTGACTCGGGGAGTCTAACTGTTTAGCAAAGGCATAGCTGACTGCTAGAGAGCAATCTTTTGTACAGTCGGCGACATCTGCCCAGCATAGGTATCCGAAAACTTGTTTCAACGGGTATAAGGACCTGTTAGCGGCGGAGGTAACTGTGACCTTCTTAAGCAAGCATAATCCATTGCCAATTGATTGTTGGCTTGTGAACGATGTAATGAGATTCCCACTGTCCCTACCTGGAAACCCGCGAAACCACCGTCCTGGTGCAAAGGCCAGGGACTTCCACAGGGTCAAAAAGACCCCAGGAACTTTACTGCAATCTCTTGTTGCGGTAGTAAGATGATAGACATAGAGTAAGTAGGAGACGTCATGTCTGTCGCTTCGGCGACGGAATAGTCGAAAGTGTAACACTACTTTTATCGTCTTATATCGCTTACCTTCGGGAACAGCAGGAGACGGGCAGTTTTGCTGGGGTGGCAATCCCACGAAAAGATAACATGGGAGCCCAAAGGTCATCTTAAGTGGTATAGAAATCCACTGTTAAGTGCAATGGCAAAAGATGGCTTGACTGCGCGCTGCAATGCAAGGCGCACAGAGGCGAAAGCCGGGCATAGCGAACACGAATGTGTGTGTTTTTGACTCCTTCGTATGACAGAAAAGCTACCCTGGGCGTAAGAGAGTTGTTGCGGATGATAGTTCATATTGACTTCGCAGCTTGCTCCACAGTCTTTGGCTCTCCCCATCCTGGTTGTGCACAAGCAGCCAAGGGTACAGGTGTTCACTGGTTAAAGGGGACCGTGAGCTGAGTTCAGGCCGCCGCGAGGCAGGCCGGTAGTTAACTTGTGGAAGTGTTTGATCCTTGAATGGAAGTTTCGACTAGTACGAAAGGAACAGCGAGACGGCGCCTCTAGTTAGCGGTTATCTGACAAGGTACGCCGCGCAGCCACGCGCCAAGGGCTAAGAGCTGAAGGCATCTAAGCTTGAAACCCGCCGTAAAAAGAGGGATCGTTATAGGCTGGGGAAGAAGACCCCGTTGATAGAATCGGTGTGTAAGGACTAAGGCGCAAGCCGAGGTTTTCAGCAAGCGATTACTAATCAGCCAAAATTTTTTGCAATTGTACAGTCATTAGCGTTTGATATTTGATGTTTTATTTCTATACTGGCGCCATTATTAAGCCATGGTGTAAAATTATACTATGCTAGGATGGCTATCAGAAAAAGGTAAGTTGTTATTCCTAGCCAAGACTCTTAGAGTTTTTGGTTTCGGTTTCTTGAGTATAATCCTGCCTCTGTATATGTTACGGCTGGGTTACTCAGCTTTAATTATAGGGATAGTTATTTCGATGGCTGTTTTTGGTAGCGTGGTCTTTAATACCCTAATAAGCAAATTTTCTGATTCCTTTGGTCGAAGAAAATCACTTATTATCCTGTCAATAATGATGGCTATATCAACAATCCTAATGATTTTTAATATAAACGCGATGCTCTTTGTAATCGCCGCGTTTATTGGTTCTGTCAGCGTTACAGGCACAGAGACAGGCCCATTTCTCTCTATAGAACAGTCTGCTATAAGTTCCCAGATGAACGAATCTAATCGCACAAAGGCGTATAGCGTATATAATTTTTTAGGGTATGGTGCTGCCGCATTCGGTGCACTTTTTAGTGGCGTACCGTCACTGTTTAATAATTCACTGTCGTGGTATCAAATACTACTTTATGTTTATCTTGCAATAGCGATAGCCTTGATTTTTATCTATGTCTCCCTTGGTGAAAGCATAGAACTGCCCCAAAAAGAATCAAGGCTAAAAATCACGAAGAGAACGAAGAAAATAATAATCAAATTATCTGTGCTGTTTTCAATAGATGCGTTTGGTGGGGGATTTATACTCCAGAGCCTCTTAACCCTTTGGTTTAATTCTAGATACGGCGTGGGGGTAGGCGACCTTTCTATTTTATTTTTGATTACAAATATAATAACTGCAATGTCAATACTTGCGGCGCCGTTCGTAGCAAAGAAAATCGGTTTGTTGAACACAATGGTTATACCGCACATTCTGTCGAATATATCCCTTATAGCGATACCATTTGCGTCGTCTCTATTTTATGCTGTTACTTTACTTTTTGTAAGGCAGTCCTTGTCCCAGATGGATGTCCCGAGCAGGCAATCCTATCTAATGGCAATAGTTAAACCGAATGAGCGAACTGCCGCAGCAGGAATAACAAATATTCCAAGGAGCATCGCACAAGGAGTAAGCCCCACGATATCAAGCTATCTCATAGGCACTTTCCAATATTCATTACCGTTTATCTTATCCGGGTCTTTAAAGATATTATACGACATTTTGTTATTCTTTAGCTTTAGGAAAACAAAGCCACCCGAAGAACGAAAGTAGCTGTTAATGCCGTCGTTTTCGGTAGTTTGCAAATTCCACTGCAGAAATCAATAAAAGCATGAATATAGAAACATGCCCAATCGTGCAAAATAAACAAACGGCACCTACTACGAAGAATTCTAAATAAATCAGATACGCAGCAGCAATGCTTCCAAGAGCGCTCAAGCCTAAAATCGAGTAAAGAGCAGCCGATTTGATTCTCTTTTTGAGTTTCAGTGCATATAACGCCGCTAGAACAAACTGGAGAGAAAAGAATATTATTCCATATACGTAGATCTTTATCCCGAGATAAATTGAATATGGGCTTGTCAGAACTTTATTACAATTAAAAATAGAGGTGTATATGCTGCATACGTTGGTTGGTCCAACAGCAACATACACCATCGAACCAAGTCCAATGAGACTGAAAAGTATCAAAAGCCAAGCTAAAATCCAAGATCCGAATCTCTTTTCCATCTATTACGACTATCCTTTTTTATTTATAGCAGAAACCAGTACTTTTATGGCAGAGTCTATCTCAGATATGTTCTTTGCACCAGTGCACACTATTTTTCCAGTGCCAAAAAGAAGAAATGTTATTTTTGAATTTACCAACTTGTATACAAGCCCAGGGAATTGTTCCGGATTATATTCAGTTTCGTCTACGCTATATGCTATCTTATTAAGGTCTAAAGGCCTATTGAGGTTTCCGCTGGCTACGATATTTTGGATGTCTATCTTCCACTGTGATTTTACCCTGACGCCAATTTTCCTTAACTCTTTAAGTAGTTTACCCATTGCATTAAGTATGTCCTCCTTGGATCTGCCACCAGTACATACGAGTTTGCCGCTGCCGAACACAAGAAAAGTAACATGTATATCAGGGATACGGAAAACGAGCCCAGGGAATTGTTCCGGGTTGTACTGCGTGTTCGGTAATTTCTTAAGCTTTTTCAATGGAACCGGCACCTTTAGGGAGATACTGGCGACTATATTTTCGACTTTATAAATCTTTGCCATAACTATTTTACAGACCTCCTTCTTTAAATATGTGAATTATACTATATATATGTGTAAAAGGACTACGAAACGTATTATTTGAAAACAGAGATTACTACGTTGTACTTATCTACACTTAGATTCTGTATTTTCAGCAGCTTACCGCCACTTTTCAGCACGGCATTAGTTTTTTCATTGATATTCATAGTAAGTGCATTTACCTCTGCAGAACCAGAAACGCCATTTACGGTAATCACTAATCGTATTGGATCCTCTCTTTGCATACTAAATTCCTTACGTATAGACTGGACTGAGCGGGTAATCTCTCTTCTTAACCACAACTCTCCAACCTCATCAGTTAAAGTTTTATCAACCACTACCTTGCGACCTTGTGACTCCAATACTTCAAAGCCTTGCATTTTCGGCTTTAATTCGATGTCCATATCAGTTAGCTTGAATTCCTTTGAGTTTGATAATATATTTATCCCGCGACCGATACTTCTAAAAATTGTCCCCTTTGTATATTCTATAAACTTAGTGGTTATCTCAGTAATCTCTTCTTGTTTGTATTTGTTTTTTAACTCTTTGAAGTTAAGCGCTATATCAAAATCATTCTCTTTAAGTTCGTAGTTTATGTGAAGTATATTTCCCAAAGTTCTTAATATCTCCTCTATGATAAGGTCACCAGCTATACCCGGCAGAAATATTGCATTAAGCGGCCTTTTAACCGGAAGTTTCATTTTTTCACGTGCAGCCAGCAGGTCCTGAAGAATGCTCATTGTGACCTGCATGCGTTTTTCCAGATTAGGATCTATAAGTTCTTCATTTATTTTTGGAAACGCAGACAACATTACGCTCTCTTTCTCTCCGAGTAAGGAATAGGAATACTCTGCAATGTAGGGGGCGAATATGGATATTACCGGTGCTGATTCTCTAAATATTCCATAAAATGTTTGGAATGCAGCATAGTCATTTTCATCAAATATCCGCGATTTTGCAAGTTTTATGTATGTCCTGCTGAAATCATTTGTCAGAAAACTAAGTAACGCATCGATTGCGTAATCTGTCCTGAACGAGTTTAGACTTTCAGCCACAGCTTTTTTTGTATTATTCCATCGTGATAGTATCCATTTGTCTTCAAGTTTGAAATGGATGTCTTCGCTTTTCTTATTCTTAAATAGGTTTTTAATAGAAAGGTAAAGATTCCCTAAATTGTAGATAACATTTACGCTTTTGACTTCTTCCGATAAACCATTTATGCTAAAAACTGCCACATCCTCCAGCTTATGTCGGATTAAACTTAAGCGCAGTGCATCCCTGCTATATCCCTCTTTTAAAAGTTCCGAAAGAGGCTTGTAATTACCTTCGCTTTTAGAAAGTTTATTTCCATTTTCACCCACAACAAATCTATGCATCATTACATTCTTGTAAGCTATCTTTGATGTTGCTATATATCCCATGACAAGAAGGGAGTAAAACCATCCTCTAACCTGGTCATTTCCCTCGCATATAAAATCTGCAGGGAACCATTTTTCAAATTCCTTTGTTTTTGTAGGATAACCTAGATCTGCGAAGGATGCAGAACCAGAGTCAATCCAAACGTCCATTACGTCATTTACGCGATTGGCCAGACTAGAACATTTAGGGCATTTTATTTTTACGTTTTCAAGGCTAGCTTTATGCAGGTCTTTTATGGTTTTTTTGCCGCTGAGCATTAAAAGCTCCTTCTTATTGGCAATGACAATCCTCTCTGCACACTTTGCGCATTCCCAGATAGGCATAGGAGTATTCCAATAGCGCTGTCTCGATATCACCCAGTCTTGCGCATTCGAGAGCCATGATTCGAACATATCATGTGATATCGGTGGAACCCAGTTTATCTCCTTTGACAAAGTCGTGAGTTCATTTTTTATTTTGTTGATATTCAAAAACCACTGGTCGCTTGCACGTGGTATCAGAGGGGTTTTACATCTCCAGCAGTGAGGATACTTGTGAAGAACCTTCTGTGTTCCGAGTATAACACCTTCCTCCTGCAGATCTTTTATTATCTTTTCGTTTACAGTGAGCACATCCTCATTTTCTAACCATCCCGCTTTGTAAGTAAACTTGCCGTCTTCAGTAACAGGCGATAAAATTGGCAACTTATTTGCCATGCCAATTTTATAGTCAGATTCTCCATGCCCGGGAGCAGTATGCACTAGTCCAGTTCCCGCATCGATTTCAACGAACGGAATGCCTTCCTCAGATATAAAACTTGCACCATCTATAACCCTACACATTTCTTTGATATTCTCCTGCACCTGGGGGATGTCGGGGAATAATGGCTTGTACCTAAGTCCGATCAGATCTTTTCCATTAATTTCTTTCTTAATGCTGTACTGTATCCCAAGATCTTTTAGTACTTTCTCGCGCTCTTTTGCGATTATTACCGTTTTGCCATTAATATCGATCTCAATATACGTAAAGTTACTATTGACGGCTATTGCGACATTTGATGGAAGCGTCCATGGCGTTGTGGTCCAGACTAAGAGGTACCTACCGTCCTCCAGTTGGAATAAAACGTAAACTGATGTGTCTTCCTTATCATAGTATTTATCTCGGACCTCATAATTCGCCATAGGTGTGCCGCAGCGCACGCAAAACCAAGTTGACTTGAAACCTTTGTAAAGAAGGCCCATTTCATTTGCTTTTTTTATTGCACTCCAAATGGACTCTATATAAGACTCATCGTATGTTTTGTATGGCTTGTTATTGTACCATAATACGCCGTAGTCCAACATTATGGATGTATTTAGCTTTATATGTTCCTCGACAAATTTTTTACATGCATCTGCGAATTTTTCTTCTCCAAATTCCTTTATCTCTTTCTTATTTTTTATCCCTAATCTTTTTTCTACCATGACTTCTATTGGTAGTCCATGCGTATCCCATCCAGGTTGCATCCTCACGTCAAATCCTTTAAGTATTTTATATCTCAGAATCGCATCTTTCATAAATATACCGAGCATTGTCCCCTCATGAACTTCATTCGTGACAAATGGCGGACCATCTAAAAAATAGAATTTCGGTTTATCTTTGGAAAGCTTTTCAACCTTTTTTAGAATAGATTTCTTTTTCCAGTCGTCGTTTATTTTTTTCTCTATTAAAGCACTATCATAAAAATTAGCGGTCATTTACTAACCTTATTACTTTAACTATTTATAATTTTATAACCGGATTTATGGCAAGATGGTCCATTTTATGCTGTTTGGCATAGACAAGATTCCAGATAAGCTCGGAGCTGCATTCGGGGAGGCTATAGAAGAAGTCTCGGTGTATGATACGCCTTGGACGCCAGTCGTTTTTACAGTCAAATTAGAGAATAGTGGTAATCCATTTGTGTAAGAAAAGCATATGTATTGTTTTAATTGGCTAGATGAAGTAGTTAGAGAACCATTTATTTTCATTAAAGCACATCGCTTGCCAAGGAAATTTTGATTTCCGATAAATGTGTAATTAGTTTTATTTGATAGGATGCCTGAGTTCTTAGTCGAATTTCCCGCATTCGGGAAAAAGCTCAAAATCGACATATCTATATGCGCTTCATACATGCAATTGAATTGGGAAGTGTTTAAGCTTATTGTAGGAGTATAATTTATTGTGTTAGCACATGTAACCGTGCCACTCCCATTGTACAGGTTGAATGAGTGGTACCTTACATTTCCAGAAACATTTCCTTTTATACCTCCCAACTCGGCGAAGTAATTGACCAGATTTATGAGCGGTTCAAAAAAGCCAGTTCTGGTAAAATTACCATCTTTTGCCACAAAGTCTATAGAAGTTACATTTAAATTCCCTTGTCTGTATGTTCCGCCAATGTATTCTGAAGTATTAATCCAGCCTTTATTATAATAAGTGATATTGAATGCACTGTCTGTATTGTAAAGCCCAGCTATTGTCGTAAGCACCATTTGACCATTCGTGTCTCCCTGGAAGGTCGTTCCAGTAAAATTTTGCGTACCATTTTTAGATTGCGGACCGGAAACGGGCAAAATTGTTAGAATTATAACAACCGCAGAGATTACAACAATAACCATTATAATTGGTAAAAATACCCTGTTCATCATATCATTAGAGTATTTTTATTTAAATAGTTGCTATCTCCAAATAGCTCTAGTTATGTCCAAGTATAAACCAGTCTTTGTCAGTTAGACTTTTATATTTTTTGGATAGCGTTTTTCTTACTTCCTCATTTTTCGGGAACCCGATCCCAATTGAATCACTTTCTATAATTCCAGTTTTGACGCTAGTCTTTGCAGCGCTCATCGCCTTTATGAGCATGCCAAGGTTGTTTAATTTTGTTTTGACAGGCTTGTTCTCCAAGAGTTCATATGCTATCCTTGTGGTTTCTGCGGATTCGTATGCATCTTTATATCTTTTAGCATCAGAAAAAAATCTGCTTGCAGTCTTCGATACCTCATTTTGGCTGACACCCCACATGTCCATTAATTCCCTTACAATGCCGTTTAATTCCTCGATGTATTCAAGAGCAGGTTTATACGCCTTAAAGGTAAGTCTTACTATCCCGTCTTGTATCCTCTCCGATTTTACTATTTTTATTAAGCCAACCTCACCACTTCTATGACAATGTAATCCACCACAGGCTTCGACATCGTACCCATCGATTGTTACAACTCGCAGCGATGCACTTGGGATAGCCCCTCCTTGATATATACTCATACCATACTTTGACTCAGCTTCCGTTCGATCCATTATTTTTACACTTAATTCAAGATCTTTTGATACTATCTCGTTTGCAAGAGCTTCTATGTCGTTAACTTGATTATCAGACAATTTATCAAAGTAAGTTATGTCAAGATGGGCTTTATCAACATCTTTTTCAGCACCATTCTGATAAACAAATTCACCAAGGATTCTTCTCGATGCCTGGTTTATGATGTGTGTGGCAGTATGGTGTTTTCTTAAAAGCTCACGGCGATATCTATCTACAACCAAATTGACTGAGGACCCAGCCGATTTTTTAATAGCGTTCTCGAGCGAGTGTACTATTATATTATTTTCTATTCTTACATCAGTCACCTTTATGCCATCAATTTCTCCTCCATCCGCTTTTTGACCGCCCATCTCTGGATAAAATATCGTTTTGTCGAGTATGATGTGTTTGTCATCGATTTTTTTGATGATTCTGGCTCTCGTATTAAGGAGTTTCTCATCGTAAAATAACTTTGCAGTTTCTTTTAGGTTTGTAGTGTCCAAATTTCCCCGGTGGAAATGCCGTTCCTTTTTATTTATCGCAGTGTAGAATTTTTCTGGAAGTTTAACAGTTTTATTTATCGCTTCTGCGACAGAGCGGATATCGTCTATTGTTACCCCTTTAGATTCATATAATTCACGCATTTCTTCGCTTCCGACTTCGCCTTTCTCAACAAGAGAATCGATTAGCTTTGCATTCCTCTGCTTGAATTCTTTGTAACGGTCGATTTCTTTGTTTATTACTGATGATATCTCAAAATCATTAAGCTCTTTGAACCAGCTTCCGAATTCCATTTTATGCTGATTTATAACCTCGTTTAAATCCAAATTCCATTCTTTCTTTTCTATCATGGCGAGGCAGCGTCTTAATAAGTTCCTAAGATTATAGCCCCCTCCAACATTGCTCGGCAGTGCGCCATCGTGTATACTTACTAGAAGCGTTCTTGTATGGTCTGCTATGGCATAGACTGCCTGCATATCAGAAAGGATTCTTTTTAGCTCGTCTACTGGCATCCCGCTTTCTTCTGATAGTTTTAATAATGCATCATTTAATGCTACCTTTTCAAAATCATTTTTGCCCAAGAACTTATATATCCTTTTTAAAGTTCCATTATCATAGTTTACACCAACCTTATTTTTTATGAAGGATACTACTTTTGGGAAAACAGCCTCATAAACTGTTGGTGTGCCCTGGCTGATCCATGCCCATCTATCGAGCCCGGCTCCCATATCTATAGTTTTTGTTTGAAGATCTTTTAAGCCATCCTCATCGATGGAGTATCTCATATAAACCTGATTGCCTATTTCAACCCCTCCTAAAAAGAATTCAAGGGAATTCCCTGCATATCCGGCACCAACCCATGCATCCTCTATAAATGTTAGTTCGTCTGGGTAAGCTTTCAATCCTTCCGTTAGCCATTTGAAAATGTATCTTATTGCCTCTTTATCAAAGTAAGTTTTTTTCTTCTTGGTATTGAATGTTGCCTGTTCCGCCATTATAAAGCTCGTTAGGTGCCTACCGGATAACCCTACATTGTTCGTATCATTAAATCTAAGACAGATTTGCGGAACAACTAACGGGTTTGCCGGTGCATCGACCAGGCCATTTATGACATATGGTGCGAAATCGTCTATCGCAGCCTCCACAAAATAAATATCATCTCTCCATCTTGCAACTACAGGATATCTTTTTATTTCTTTATGCCCAAACTTTTTGAACATCCTAGAAAATGCAGTCCACAGCTCTCGGTAGTTCATCTTCTTTGAAGTTACTCTTTTATCAAAAAACGTGTAATCTCCAACACAGTCAACATTGCCGCAGTTTTCTCTTTTTATCAGGCTCCAGAAGTTTTTCCCACAAACTTTACATTTGTAACGCGAAAGACCAAGAGACTTCAGTGTCGTATACGGAATAAGACTTTTCGGCGACTTGTCCAGCCTTTTCAAAATCTGTTTTTCAACGTCTTCTTTTTCCATGAGACAGTAGATAAGGATTTAATGTAAAAGCACTTATTTATGCGTTTGTAGCATAGATTAGATATAATGGCCGTGGTAGTTTAGCTAGGTAGAATAATGGGTTGTGGAATTGCGCAAAACCCCGTTGACCCGGGTTCAAATCCCGGCTGCGGCCCATAAAAAATGAATTCTAAGTATTATTGTTAAATTACTTATCAACACTTTAAGGGAGCTGCAGTAGGTTTCTCTTCAGACGAATCAGCATGATTTTAATCCTGCCCTCGTTCGTCACATGTTTGAAAGAGCCTTAGGTACACCCATTATATCCTCGTCATAACTGAAACCCTGGCTTTGGGGGGAAATTAAAGGTAAGAAGATAAAATCCGTTCCGCTGTGAGCATCATTTATCTAATCTTGTACTATCGCAGTTAATCGATATCTATTTATACCAAGGTATACTTAAGTATACTATGGAAACTACAATAAAGTTGACTATGAAGACAAAGGCGATGCTCGAAAAACAGAAGATACACAGGAGAGAGCCGTACGAAGAGGTAGTGCTTAGACTTCTGCAGAGTTACACACGCCGCCCAGCCGTTTCTAAGACAAACTTAAGTCTGCAGAAAATAAAGGACACTGCCGTCCCAATACTTAAAAAATATGGTATAGAAAAAGCTGCGATATTCGGATCCTTCGCGCGTGGTGATGCCAGACCGGATAGCGACATAGATATTTTGATAAAACGACCCGCCAATGCACTGAACACTCTGCTACTTATTGATGAATTAAAGAGCGCATTCGAGAGGGAGATAGACTTGGTTACGTATGAATCTCTGGATATGCACATAAAGGATTCGGTGATAAAAGAGAGCCTGCAGATTATATGAAAAAGGATGATATAGAATTCATAAGGCACATCCTTGAAGCGATAACTCTAATAGAAAATGACACAAAAAATTCGACAAAAGAAAGCGTATTCAGCGACAAGACAAAGAGGGATGCTATAGTCTATAGGCTTATAATAATTGGAGAAGCCGCAAAAAACATATCTGTAGAATTCAGATCGGCGCATAATGATATTAATTGGAAGGAACTCGCCGCAATACGGGATATAATGGCACACAAATATTTTTCGATAGACTATGAAATAGTTTGGAAGATAATAAAAGAACTGCTCCCGCAAGTGAAAGAAAAAGTGCAAATATACCATTGAGTGCTTGATATATCCAAAAATTGTCGGTAAAAACTGCTAAAACATGTACGAATTGATAATTAAGCCAGGATATTTCGCCTTTGTGTTTTGAGGTTATTTTAAAAATAGCTATTAAGCATTTAAATCCCAAAATAATATGTTTCCTTATGTCTAAGAAAAGCAGTGTGCGTGGTTCCTATTCTACACGCACAACTAAACTGACGACTCTTAGGTCAAAGCATTCCCAATCTGCCCTTGAGTACATGATGACGTATGGCTGGGCCATATTGATCATAGTCATAGTGGCAGCAGGACTATACTCCCTAGGGATCTTCAATCCATCATCATCGGCAGGTACGACAATAACCGGATTTAGTGGGTTAGGAACCCCACAGTCCCTCT
>JAJZNV010000019.1 GCA_021852265.1 Nanobdellota archaeon | reverse complement strand
GTTATTGAGGTTGATGCTGAATTTGTTGGAGAGAAGATTCCCAGGGAGTATAATCCTGCTGCCACTATGACTATAATCAATATGGCCCAGCCGTAGGTCATCATGTACTCTAAGGCTGATTGGGAATGCTTTGATTGAAGGGTCGTCAGTTTAGTTGTGCGTGTAGAATAGGAACTACGCACACTGCTTTTCTTAGACATAAGGAAACATATTATTTTGGGATTTAAATGTTTGATAGTCATTTTATGGCAAAACAAACTTTATCTGCTTCTTTTGTCGTAGCTTAGGTAAAAGTAGCCCATTACCTTACAAAACCGTTACCGATTTAGCGAGCGACCTAGGGTAATCTGGATCTATATTTTTTTGCCGTGATGTCTTATACGCGAGCAATTGCAAAAGTATCGTGGGCATCACAAAGGTGAAAACGCCTCCGCTCTGCATCCTTATAAAAAGATCAAATGACTCTGCGTTACTTTCTGCAATTCCGACCAACTTGCCTTTTCGGGCCTTGAACTCCTGTAAATTGTTCATTATATCCTTTTTTGTGTCCTCAGAAACTATCACGACTGCGTAAGTCTTGTTAGTAACTAAAGCCAATGGACCGTGTTTGAAAGTGGCGGCATCAATAGCCTCGGCATGTATGTACGCAATTTCTTTAAGTTTCAATGCGCCTTCTAATGCGAGTATATAATCATAATCTCGCCCTAAAAAGAAAATGCTTTCTAGTCCCTTAATTCTTTGCGCGGCCCGATCTATTGCTTCCATAACCGACGGGACTAGAAGATTGTACATGTTTATGTTCATTAGATTTAAGTCTCTAAGCGCTTCCTTTTTCTTTCCGGCGGCAAATAATGCTAGAAGTGTAATATGAACTGCGGAAAGGGTAAATGCCTTTGTAGAGGCAACTGCCCTTTCTGGGCCGGCGCCGACATTTATTAATATGTCTGACTCATACGCAAGCTTAGACCCCTCAACATTTATTATCCCTATCTTCTTATTTCCGTTCATCACGCTGAGAGAGTTTATTATATCGGCGGTTTCTCCGCTCTGTGAGATTATTACAAACACATCTTTTTTTGATAATATTTTTTTATATGAAGGAAGATCCTGACCTTGCACAGGTACCGCGTTCATTCCATTGTCGCGCATTAGTCTTGCGCCGAGCCTTGCCACATGGAAAGAAGTGCCTGCGCCAACTAAATAGACTGTTCTGGCTTTCTTTATCAATGCTGCTGCCTTTTGAGTCGCAGACAAATCTGTACTTTCCAGATTCTTTAATAGTTCCTGTTGTTCCATTATCTCTTTTAGCATAAAATGCTCATGTTCCCCTTTTCCTAGGTCTTTCACGGCGAGATTTACAGTGTTTATCTTGTGCCTGATATTTTTATCTATTAGATTCGTAATTTCGTATTTGTTTTTGCTTATTCGGACCATATCCCCATCATTGAGGTAGATAACTTTATTTGTATGCTTTATAAAAGAAGGGACATCGCTAGATACGAATGTGCCAGATTTTGCCAGACCCAATACCAGCGGCGACCCTTTTTTTACTGCCACCATCTCATCATTTCCTTTATTAAGAACAACGAATGATGAAGAACCCTTTATTCGACCAAAAGTGTACCTAACTGCGGAGTCCAGAGAATCACCAGTTTTCATCCTCTCTTCTACTAAGTGCGCAAGAACTTCCGTGTCGGTATCAGAAACAAATTTGTGGGTGCCAAGCTCGGATTTAAGCTCTTCCCAATTTTCGATTATCCCATTATGAACCACCGCTACTTTACCGGCACAATCAACCATCGGATGTGCGTTATCCTTTGTAACTGAGCCGTGGGTAGCCCATCTCGTATGGAATATTGCGCGCTTTGCTGACATGGCATTTATTTTATATTTTTCGACTACGTCGTCTATTCTGCCAATATCTTTTTTGACGATTATCCCGTCATCTGTATCTACTGCACATCCAAAGCTATCGTAACCCCTGTATTCTAGATTACGTATTCCATCTATAAGATAAGGAATTGCATCTTTCTGCCCGTTATACGCTATAATGCCGCACATACTGTTTTGAAACAGATATTACTAAGATTATAGGTAGTATTTAAAGCTAATTACTGGGGAGGCGATTGCATAATCCAGTTGCGGTGATTGCTGGAAACGCTTTTATAATCCAATTAACCTAATATAAACCTATGAAGACATTCATATTAAAAACCGATAATGGCGAATATTCCGTCAATGATACAAAAATAATTGAGAATCCAGACCATCTGCGTGCTGCATCCAATAAACTGGCAATAGAGCTATTGAGGATTCTGACAAAAAAACCGGCATCACTTGCCGAACTGTCAAAAATGCTTAAAATACCGCAAAAGAAAGTGCTTGCTCTAATAACTGAATTGGAAAAGATGGGAATGGTGGCCGTCCAAGGGAATACGCCGAAACGCGGAGACATATATAAACCTGCAGCCAGCTCCTTCGCATTTGAATTAACGGATGCAAAAATAAAGCTCGCAATAAAAGAACAGGGCATCAATGATGAGGGCACCTCTAAATTTTATAGAAAGTTCATAAAAGATGGAAAATTTGATGGCTATATAGTGGTCGGTTCACCGGATCCGCACGGTGAATATAAGTCCATAGCCCGTGATACACATTACGCTTTGTACCTAACGATGTTCTTTGGTCAGTTCTGTGAGCTTCCTAAGAATTTCCCAATAGTTCTAGATACGGATGTCATAGCAAGAAATTTGTTTAAGCAGAATTTAATAGTTATTGGTGGTCCGGTTACGAATCTTATAACGAGAGATATCAATCATTCTATGCCAATCAAATTTGAAAAGGAGGAAGGCTGGGGACTAAAGAATAAAGAGGGCGTGCACACACGCGATTATGAGGGTGCCGTTGAGAAAATAAGAAATCCATTCGATAAAACTAAAGACGTAATATTATTAGGTGGCGTGAGAAATATAGGAACGCTTTCGTCAATACTAGCAGCAACTAGGTTTTCTAAACTGACATTCAGAACATATAATGATGAACCACTGTGGAGTGTCCTTGTAAGAGGATATGATATTGATGGTGACGGCGAAATAGACTCTATAGAGACAGTGAAATGAGGCGCCTATTTTTAGCAATAGAAATACCAAAATATATAAGATCTGAAATAGCGTTTCTATCTTCTAAATTAAAGGACTCTGTGAAGGGAAATTTCGTTGATTTAGATAAGCTACACGTTACTGTCCTGTTTATAGGAGAATCTAAACTTTCCACTGATCAAATAATTAATATAATTAAGGAGCTAAGGGTGAATATAAAAGTAAACGTCGGAGGTGTAGGCGTTTTCCCTGATATAAATAAACCAAAAGTCCTGTTTATTGACGTGAAAACGGATATTCACGAAATTTATATGGACCTGTGCGAAAAACTAAATATAACACCTGAGAAACAATTCCATCCGCACGTGACGATTTGCAGACTAAAACAAGAAAATTTAGATTTGCATAAGCTAGGAGAACTGAGCAAGTTTTATGCCAGTTTCGATGCGGATAAACTAAGTTTATTTGACAGCGACTTTAGAAACTATCATAAACTATATTAATGCATAGCCTAGACTAAACATGAATCGTATAGATAAGATTAATTAAGCCCCTCTTTGTCTGGTCATAAAGTACACTGCCATTGCCATCGCAAACAGTGTAAGCAAAAGCGATAAGACTGATGGAGCGGTTAATATCGAGATTATGTACGTACTAGTTTCATCACTAAATGAAGTCCTTATGACTGTCCCACTGGAGCCGCTACTAGTTCCACTGCCGGAGCTGGTAGCGTTGGATCCGCTGCAAGCACCGACACAACCAGTCGGCGCTGTATAGGAGCCTGCGTTTTGACTGGCAGCCGTGCCATACGCTATAAGCCCAAATATAAACATCATAAATATTATTAAAACTGGTATGAGGGTGCTCTTTTTCAGGTATGAACCCACTGCTTCCTGTGGGACGGTGGCCATATTAAACAGGAGCATTATCAGGAATAGAAATACCAGTATCGCCAATACGTACGGGAGAAATGCAATTATAAACGATACGAAAAATGCCGATCCTAACGAAACTATAGCTACTGATACTGCAATTAGCGCTGGAATATCGGACTTAGAAAAGAACTTTGACCTTGACAGCACTGCATAGACTAGTGAGAAAATCAGTACAAAGACCAACAAATCATACATTCCAAATATCGGTAAGCTTAGCATAGTGAACTGAAGTTTAATTTTATTTTTTGCCTGAGTCCGAATTTGATCCGCCGCCGAAGGTGAATGCGATTACTATGATTCCAACTGCTATCAATATCAAATAACCAAGATTCGACGCGAGATTGCTACCGATAGTTGAAAGCACTCCGGACAATGCGCTTCCTCCGCCACCAGAGCCCGTGCCGCCACTTCCTGTAGCGCTAGCCGGTACTACTGCGTATGATAATAAGCCTCCTGCAAATAGCACGATTATGGCGCCGATAAAGAGCCACTGACCTGCTTTTCCTTCGCCTAACTGTTTATCGTATCCTGCCAACGATGCTACGATCAGTATTGCGACCAATATCATCGCTGTGATCGCGAGTGTCGAAGACATATACAAAAGCACCGGGCTTACCCAAGCAGCCGTGACCGCAAAGAATGAGATTATAAGTGAAGTGAGTCCTCTAGCATTCTTATTTTCATTGCCCTGAAAAATGGATACCCTCTTAAGTACTGTATTTAGTATCGCAAGTATAAGCAAAAAGGCTAGCCAGAACTCTATAGGATCCGTAACATTTGCCGGAGTTATAAGCTTTAACGCGTTATCAACCGACGTGTACAGCGAACCAGCATCTGCTATCATGATTATTCTATTGATGGTTATAGTATTTATACCTTTTGATGCTTATTTTCACTGAGAAGTAGAGTTATTTTAGTTATCTCGACAATAGGTACCCTACAACTACAAGAAATATCAAAACGGCGACATAAGGCCCATAGTACTCCAAACCGCCAATCAATGCTTGCTGCGAGACCCCTGCAAAGCCAAGATTTGCGGTTATCAAAACCCATAAGATAAGTATTACTGACAGCGCAGCCGCAATTATAATTATAAGCTTCTTTCCAGCCATCGGGAACTTATCCGATTCTCCATAAACCATGGATGCCAGAACCAAAAGCATGAAAATCACTATGGCAACAACACCAGCAATAGGCAGTATTATGTAGCTAAGGTTTAATGTATAATTGGTAGTTGCAAAAACTATACCCAAAACAAAGGCTATTATTGACTCGATGTCCTTTTTCCCCTCAAACATTTTGCTTCTCTCGAGGACCCCATATACTATTGCAAAAACCAACAGGAATGGGAACAAGAAGGATTCAACACTTGAATAAAGTAAGGACACTGACGGATTTGTTGCTGTTAGTGGAGCAGTTACATTTGAGATATTGCTCGAACCATTAACACTTGCAGCATAAAATGTGCCTAATGGATTGAACATACTTATTATTTGAAGACCATCATATTTAAAGGCTTTGTGAAATATGCGCATTTCCAATGTTTCGAGGCGTAAATTTAGATGCCTCAATTATTTAAATGACCGGTGGGCTCTATTTACATGAGAAGCTTTGGAAAACCACGCCTATTTATAATAACCGGTATAATCGGGCTTGCTGTAGCAAGTTCCATTATAGGAATAAGCCTGTACCAGTATGTAAACCTGAACATGGCCGCCCAAAGCCTACAACAATATGGACTAGTAACGCCAAGTGTTTTTGCATCCGCTCAAACGAATTATATTATAATCATTGCGTCCGCTGTACCTCTTGTAGTATTAAGTTCATGGCTTCTTCATAGAACAACTAAGAGAATCAAACATTCACGCCAGAAAGGCGCGAGATAAAGTGCAGCGCCTCATTCCTGCTGTACCCCGTAAAGAGAAAATCTCCAGTACGAGATATTAGGACATGCTTATTTACTCCACCCAAAAAAACTGCCTGCCCGTTTGCCTTTTTGATTGCAGCCGGAAATGCCCTACATACTGCCCTTAAGTCGATTTTATGCTGCGAAGAAAACTTTAATCCATCACCACATGCCTGGATAAAACCGTGATCGAGTGAGTGCATGTGTTTACTTGCCCCACAGGTTCCACAGTGCGGATCTTTGGCTATTTCTATGGAGTGCGCCCTGTTTGTGTTTAATGACACGCTGTTAAATAGAAATCCATTATCACCAGCTATAAACCTAGACAGCTCCTTCTCTATAAGTGCCCCCAACCGCATGGCCGATTCATAATGGGTATTGGCACAGTTCTCGTTATAGCTTTTTTGCAGGTTAGTGTAAATACAGTTATAACACGCATGCTTCCAATCAATCAAATAAAAAAATCCGTTTTTACCGCGTATCGATGCTATGAGCAGCGGTATTTTGAACTTAAAGCAGGCATCGTTTATAATCAGCCTAGTCTCACTGTTATCGGTAAAGTCGAGCACTAGATCCGCGCCTTTAATTACCCCCAGAATCCTCTGCTCACCAATATAAAAGGGAAAGCTATTGTATTTAACAGAACTATTTAATGCGCTTAAATGCGCAACGGCAGCGCGGCTCTTATTCAACATCTCCGCTGCGTCTTTTTCTGAATACAGCCTTTGGTTCTTGAGATTCTTTTGTGTTACAATATCTCCATCAACAATACTTACGGATGAAAAATATCTGCCGACCATCTGTGTTAATACCGCACAACCAAGCACGCCGGCGCCTATTACCACCAGATTAAACCTATTTAAATGCATATTATCTTTATCCTTAATTAACAAATTATTTATATTTAATAGATGTAGAAATTCGATGGAGGCATGATGTACGAAATTGTTACGCTAAGGGATAAGGTAAGAGTTGAACCAAAGGCGATTGGTAAAAGCTATAAGGATTCAATAACCGATGTAATAAAGCAAAATTATATGGGTCGTATAATCGAAGACAAGTTGCTGCTAGTCGGTTTAATAGCTATAGAAAGTGTAGAGGAAGGCCTGATAATACCAAATGATGCATCGATTTATTACGATACTATCTTCAAGATGCTTGCATTTGTGCCACTGCTGCACGAAACTGTCAAGGGTCAGGTTTCAACCATAAGTGAGATAGGTGCAATAGTGAATATAGGTCCAATAGATGGTCTCGCACATATCTCTCAGGCAATGGACGATTTTGTCGACTTTACAAGGAACGCCTTGATTGGGAGAAAAAGTAAAACCTCCCTAAAAGTAGGCGATGCGGTAATTGCTAGTGTTATAGCGATAAGTACGAAGGGAATAATGAAGATAGGTCTGACGATGAGGTCTCCAGGTCTTGGAAAACTTGGCGCTAAGAAAAAGGAGCAGCAGAGAACGAAGGCTGAAAAGCCGAAGAAGGAGTAGAACATGGTACTAAAGGCGTGTAAAGTATGCAGTTTTTTGACAGAGGAAAAGAAGTGCCCAATCTGCGGAAGTGATGAATTGTCAGTAAAGTGGAAAGGACTTGTCATAATCGCGGCCCCAGAAAAATCAGAGACTGCAAAGAAACTGGGAATAACTAAGCCAGGAAGATACGCACTGTCAGTTGCTTAAATATGGAATTCAAAATAACATCAAAAACGCACGACAAATTCTTTGATAGAATGTTGGTAAACTTTCGGGTTAAACTTGGTCCAAAAGAGACGATAAAAATTGATGACGCCAAAAAACTGTTATCCGACCAATCGAAGGATGGATTCATAGTAATTTATAGCATGAAAAATTCGTATGGCTCCCGTAACGTAAATGGGCTGGCCCATATTTATAAAGATGAAGAAAGCGCAAAGGCGCTATTACAAAGGTATATCCTAAAGAAAAATGGTGTAATTTATGCCGAACGAAAAGAAGAAAAAGCAGAAACAAAGTAGTGTATCTGAATTGTACAAAATAGATGGCGACAAGATAGCGCCTAAAAATAAGAGCTGTCCTAAATGCGGTGCGGGAGTATTTCTTGCCCAGCATGAAAATCGGGAAAGCTGCGGCAAGTGCGGTTACACTGTTTTTAAAAGCAGCGTAAAAAAATGACTGACTGAAAACTTAAAGTAGTCAAGTTTTTGCACATTTGAATATTATTGTAGGCGTTATTCTGTGAACCAATTTTCTCCTGTATCCGCTGCCCCACACCTTGTCATTTCGGTCAAATGGTTCAATAACTTTTTGAAGCGCGAGTCCGCTTTGTATTATCCCATTTACTATGTCACTCACCTTACGTCGGTACATGAAGAAGTTATGATTACTGCCATCTGGCCATATTTCCTTCTCACTCACCATGCCGACTTTATTATAACTCTCAGATAAAACCATATCATTCGGATTTACCAATAGATAAAACGGGTGGTCGATACTGAACACGAAAATCCCATTTTGCTTTAAAATTCTTTTTATACTCCGAAAAATGCGGTCGAGTCTCTCTGCATATTGAAGTGCAAATACTGAAATAACGATATCATAAGAATTCTTTGGAAAGGCGTCCAGTTCAGAAAAAGATTTTTTAATAAAATTTATCCTCACCGAATTCTTTTCCGCTAGTTTAACTGCATGCTCCAACTGCTTTTCCGATATATCAATACCAGTACATATCGCTCCCTTTTTAGCCAGTGTGACTGAACATTGCCCCCCACCACAACCGAGCTCAAGAACTTTTTTACCTTTGACGGCTCCAAGAAGATTAAGTTTAGTCTCTGATGAGCCAAATGGACCGTAATGCACTGTGTTTAAATCGTCGCCACTTATCTCTTTTTGATAATAACTCGCTGCGGCATCCCACCACTGCCCTATTTCCCGCTCTAAATGATTAATAATTGTCATTTGCTCATCGCCTTTCGAATATCTACATTGACATCGAACTATTCTATATTTTTGGCAGGTCTTATTACATTCGGATGCCTGCTTAATTTTATAATATAGATAAATACATACGTAGAATTTATAGCTAGTATACGTCGATCGCGATAATGCTAAGATCTGGCAAATTGCGCTCGAAAAGGCATTTATTTGATAAGTAGCCATAAAAAGACCTATGTATGTGTTAGGAACCGAAAGTACTGCCCACACGTTTGGTGTTGGAGTAGTCAGAGATGGTGAAGTTCTCGCAAATGAGAGAGATGTTTATAAACCAGTTAAGGGGGGGATAATTCCGGGAGAGGCGGCACGACACCATTACGAACTCGGGCCGACGATTTTAAAACGCGCGCTCGAAAAGGCCAAAGTTTCGCTTGAAGACATAGACTTATTCGCATTTTCCCAGGGGCCAGGACTTCTACCCTGCTTAAAGGTCGGCTCTCAAATAACCAACTACCTATCGGCTAAATACAATAAGCCCGTGATCGGAGTGAACCACTGTATAGCACACATAGAGATCGCAAGGAAAGTTACTGAATTGGATGACCCAGTAATGCTTTATGTTAGCGGTGGAAATACACAGGTTATAACATTCGAAAATGGAAAGTATGTAGTTTTCGGAGAAACGCAGGATATCGGGATAGGAAACCTGCTTGACAAGGTCGGGAGACGACTAGGCATACCCTTTCCCGCAGGTCCAAAAATAGAAGAACTTGCAAAATTGGGCAAAAAGTATATACCGATGCCATATTCAATAAAAGGCATGGACGTTAGCTTTTCTGGGCTAGAAACGTTTATTTCTAAAATTTTAGACAAGTATAAGATTGAGGACATCAGCTTCTCCCTACAGGAAACTGCCTTTGCAATGCTGATGGAGGCAAGTGAGAGAGCTATGGCTTACTGCAAAAAAGAGAGCCTTATAATCGCAGGTGGTGTCGCTGCAAATACCAGATTAAATGAGATGGGTGGAAAAATGTGTGAGGCCAGGGGCGCAAAATTCAGATTTATGAATAAGGAGTATGCCGGGGACAATGGAGCTATGATAGCCTATACCGGTTACCTTATGAAAGACTATAAACAAGAAGACCTTACGCCACGTCCAAATTTTAGGACGGATGCGGTTAAGGTAACTTACAGGTAATATGCCAATAAATGCACCACAGAGATATTATGATCTGGAATTACAGTACAGTAAAGAGAAGAACCTAGAAGAGAAACAAAAAATACTAAAAGAGATGATGCGGGTGCTGCCAAAGCACAAGGGTAGCGACAAGGAATTTGCCTCGCTGAAAAGGAGAATGTCTTTGTTAAAGAAGGCAATAAGCCGTTCACCTCAAGTGCATAGAACTATATCCATAAGAAAACGCTGGCCGCGCGTGTGCCTAATAGGCTATGAGCCCTCCGAGATACTTAAAAGATTCAATCTAACAAAGGTCTCCTTAGTTTACTACGGGATGATTCTAGTTAACAATGTAAAGATCCAATTAATTGTGATACCGAATGCTGAAAAGTTCAAGGAGTTCGTAAATTCCAGCGACATTTTGATATCTAAAACTAGAATAGCTGAATCTGATGTTTTCCAAGTTGTTTCAGATTACCCGGATTTAGAAAGTGCCACAAAGGATTACGGTGTAATTGGTGTATACACTGAGAATTCAGACGACGCAATGGCGATGATGCGTGGAGACACTCTGGAGGACCTAGCCGATCGTCTCGGAATAAAAATAGGCAAAGGGACGTATGCTATTGTTTATGGGAATAATCTGAAATTTCAGGGCCAGCGGGTTGGTCTAAACTACAAATTGAACGAAGGAGATAGGATATTTATAAAATTATGAAAATCATTGCGCACGGAGCTGAAGCTATAATCTATGAGGACCGGAATGAAATCATCAAATACCGTGAAAAAAAAGGGTATCGAATTGATGAAATCGATTCGGACCTGCGGAAATCACGTACAAAGAGAGAGTTCACAATATTAAAAAGATGTGCCGAAAATGGTATGCACGTCCCAAAACCAATAAATATCTCTGATAACGGCGAGAGCATACGGATGGAAAAAATAGAGGGGGTGCAATTAGATTATTGTTTTTCTTTGGATCTTCTCGAGAAAGTTGGTAACATGCTGGCAAATCTACATAAAATAGGAATAGTGCATGGAGACCTGACAACTGCTAATATGTTAGTAAGAGAGAAAAACCTGTTTTTTATAGATTTTGGGCTTAGCTACTTCTCTCAAAAAGATGAAGACCGTGCAACGGATCTGTTTTTGTTTAAAAATGCATTAAAATCAAGACACCCGAATGAGTTTATTGAGGCTTACGGGTTATTTTTATCGGCGTATAAAGCCGCTGCTGGAAAAGAATTTAAAGGCATAGAAACACATCTTAGAGATATAGAAAGAAGAGGCAGATATCATGAAAACGGTTAAGATAAAAAGCAAATTTGTGCCACACTGGCTAGGCTATACACCTGAAGAGGTGGAAAAGATGATTGTGAACAAGTACCAGCGCGGTCTAACAAAATCTCAGATAGGACTTGCGCTTAGGGATCAGTACGGGATACCATCTATAAAAGATCTGACAAAGAAAAACGTTGGTAGAATACTGCGTGAGAGAGAACTTAAGGAAGAACTTCCCGAAGACCTTGTAGCACTTTACAGAAAGTCCGTAAAATTGCATATGCATCTGGATAAAGAGAAGAAGGATAAGTCCTCTAAAAGAAGTCTTGTGGTTCTAGAAAATAGGATAAAAAGGCTGATAAATTATTATAAGGGCAGAAAGAATCTACCGAAAACATATGAATACAGCTTAGAAAATGCTAGATTGGTAGTGAAGTTATGAATGAAGATAAAATTTGGTTTAAGGTTGTTGTGCCGCATTTTGATAACCTAAGTGTAGGAGAAATTTTTGGCACGGAGACGAATGTTGTAGGTAGAAAAATAACCTATAGTGCATCTGAATTGCGGGAGTTAAAGCCAAAAATGGGCTATAAATTAGTATTTAAGATAGCTAGCGCGTCAAACTCCGAGTGCAAGGCTGACCTGGATTCCTTATTTTTATCTAGAGAACCACTGAGCCGACTTGTAAGACACAACATTTCAAAAATGGATATAGTTGTGCCCATAGAGATTGAGAAGAAACCTTATGCAATAAAAGTACTGTGCACAATAAACAAAACTGAGAATAAATACAAAAAGGCAGTCAGAGCAGAGATTAAAAAATTTGTCGAAGATGAAACGAAAGATGCTAAATTAAAAGATATATTCATTGATGCAATGACGAATAAAATGCAAAATAAGCTCCATAAAATTCTCGATAAGGTATATCTTACCCGAGTAGCTGAAATAAGAGCGATTGAGCCACGCAAATAAAGTGACTTTTGGTAGCGTTCTAGTTTTATTTGATGAGAAGGATATTTCTACAAACATTATAAGTATATGGACTCGGTGGGATTCGAACTCACAGCCTCTTCCATAATGGAATTTTGCCATGGAAGCGCGCTACCGATTGCGCCACGAGCCCATAAAGAATATAAAAAGTTTTTATTAATAAATATATAATGTTGCAAAATAATCGGGATTAATTTATCCCGGCCATATGACGCTATGACTAGGGTGGCATTCGCTTGGAGATTTTACCCAACTCAGAGGTATGGTCGCTCAATGACTTAGAGGTGTCATCAACTCTGGATTGCCAATAATTGATATCTTTCTGTTTTCCTTTTCCAGCCGCAAATGCTTTTTTTGTGGAATCCAATCGCGTCTGTTCCTTGCGTAACTCTGCCTGTTCACCGCGTATCGCACCCACCAACCAATCGGCTCTTTTTGTGTCGGCGGCACTGGTCTCTGACACCTGTGTATTAGGCGGCGTTTGCACTTTCGGAGAGAATTTAAAACCCGAGGCGCCCAAGCCAGACTTTCCGGCAAAAAACCACAGCCAGATTACAATTCCTGCAACTAAAACGCCATAAAATATCAAAGAGAGCGGACTTAACAAAAACGCACCAGCACCAGGTAAAAAGAAGAATACCAATAATCCGAGGATTACAATTGGAATTATAAGTTTCATTCCGCGGCTCTTGGTGCTCTTGAATGCCTTAATCAAAAGGAAGACTATACCAAGAATTATTGCACCGACAACTACTACAGGCAATATGCCTTTTATGTTTATACCCGCAACATTTGTTAGTGCACTTGATATTGAAGAATTGTTAGATACTACCAGATAGAACATAATTAACAGAATTATTGCACCGATTCCCCTCATAGACGAACTGCCGTACTTGCGGGGTATCAATAATGCGACCGCCAAAAATGACATTAGTATAATGCCGACTGATATTCCTAAGAAAATTTGGATAAACTGAGGATTTGTAAAAAGGAAAACGAACAGTATAGCGCCGAAAACCCATGCTATCCCCGCTGCACCTCCACTTAACATTGTACGCTGCAAAACCTGGTACAGTACTATTATAATCATAAGGGCAAAAAACGCTGCGTATACAGGCGTATCTGATGAGTTCACATTAAAAATTCCTCCCCATAGCCCACTAGAAGAGCTTCCGCCTATTGTCGGCATGGAGAAAGCACTGACTGTTGGAAAAAGAGTTAAAGACAGCACTAGCAAAAGCGCCCAGATTGTCCTTGACATAGTATAGATATCGATGCCGCCCTATTTAATGATTTATGGCTGCTTGAATGAGAGGATTAGTCAGTTTTATATTTGATTGCGGATATAGGTTTCTATGAAAGAAGAAGACTTGGTTTTAAAAGGCAAGAGCAAAAAATTGCACCTAAAAAGATCAGAAGAAGCGCCTTCGGAAGAAGAAGAACTGGCTCAGACTGAATTTGAAGATATAGACTGTCCTAAATGCAATGCAAAAAAAGTTATTTCATGGATGGAACAAACCCGTGCATCTGATGAGCCACCGACACGCTTTTATAAGTGCTTGGAATGCAATCATACTTGGCGTGAATACAGCTAATTTTTAGAATGGAAGAAGTTGAGCTGGTAATAATAGGGGCTGGTCCAACAGGCTTATTTGCTACGTTCTGTGCTGGGCTTCGGGCGATAAAAAGTGTTACTTTGGAGAGTTTAAGCACCTACGGCGGCCAGATGATGGAGTTATACCCAAACAAAATTATATACGATGTGCAAGGAATCCCTAAGATCTTGTCTAAAGATCTAGCCCAAAAAATGTATGAACAGGCACAGCTTTTCAATAATCCGATAGTATTCGACTCTAACGTCAGTGATATCATACAAAATGACGATAAAACCTTTGACATTGAGGTTGCGAATGAACCGAAATACCACACCAAAACAGTACTGATATGCGCGGGTGTTGGAAATTTTACGCCAAATAAATTAAATGTAGATGGGGAGGATGCTTATATTGGCAAGGGGGTTTTTTACACCATAAAGGTCCCATCCGATTTTAAGTCAAAGAATGTAGTCATAGTTGGCGGCGGCGACTCTGCATTTGACTATGCCCTTCAAATTGAACCGTTTGCAAAGAACATAATCATAGCTCAGCATAATGGGATACTTAAAGCAGCTGAAAACAGTGTTATTACTGCAAAAAGCAAGCCGAATATAAAAGTAATGTTAAATACCGAGATCAAAAAAGTCTACGGAGATGGAAAAAAGGTAACTGGCGCACGAATGATTGACACATTATCAAAACAGGAAACCGACCTTGCAATTGACGGGATAATAGTAGCAATAGGACACAAGGCAAGCCCAGATACGTTTAAGTCGATAAAGCTTGAGACTATCAATCGTTACATAAAAGTTGACACAAGTTATAAGACTGGCGTAGATGGAATATACGCTGCAGGAGATATTGCAAATATAGCGAACGAACCGAAATTCGCACTTTTGGCAGCGGGTGGCGCAGAAGCTTATATCGCGATAAACAACATAAGAAAATATCTGAGTCCTGACTCATCTCTCTTCGGAGGACATAGCACATCGTTAAACTTATGAATTACTTTACAATAAATCAAAATATCCTAAGAAGGATATATAAGCGAAGGGAGAACTGGTCGCACAAAGGAGATTTTGGGAGACTACTAGTTATTGGCGGAAGTACAGAATACACCGGATCACCGGCATTGGTAGCCTTATCAGCACTGAGAAGTGGCGCGGATTTTGTAAAAATAATCGCACCTAAGAGAGCCGCCGACATATGCGCCGGATTCTCTCCGGAGCTCATCGCCATTCCATTGAACAAAGACTACCTTGATTCAGAAAGTGTCCATACAGTAAATAAGTATGTGACATGGGCCAATACTCTTGAGTTTGGGAACGGTATTGGAGAAGGAAATTCACAGCAACAGTTTGTAAATGCGTTTGCTAAAGAAGCAAAGAAAAAAACTGTATTGGATGCAGATGCATTGAAACAGGTGAATCCAGACTTGCTGAACCGAAATGTGTTAATAACACCTAACTCCCACGAATTTGAAGTTTTATTCGATACAAAAATATCGAAAAACGTAGAGGAACGTGTAAAAGCCGTAAAAGAAAGTGCCAAGGCCTATGATACTACTATCCTTCTTAAAGGACACGTGGACATCATATCTGATGGAGACCAGGCGTTCATAAACAAAAACAACAGCGTTTATATGACCAAAGCTGGCACGGGAGATACTCTTGCAGGGATATGTGCAGGATTAATAGCTCAAGGCAATGGTCTGTTAGATTCCGCCTGCGCCGCAGCATTGATCAATGGTTACACTGGCAGATCTATTGCAAGAAATAGACGTGAATCAATTTCGCCTATTGACATAATAGATGCGATATACACTACTATAACCAAATGGCGCTATAAATGAATCTCAAACTGCTTTCTGAGCGATTCAAAATCATTCTCAGTGCTGTATTTTACAAGTGAATGAAAGTTCTTTGAATCCGCCCTAAACTGCTGCATCGTATCCCTACCGCGTACAGTAACTGTACCATCTTTCAGCGTCTGGAAGTCTATTGTTATTGCTATAGGTATACCTATCTCATCAGCTTTTCTGTACATCTTTCCTATGCTGCCAGAGTTTAGCCTGTAAATTTCCCAAGTATTATCCCAGGTACTGCTTAATTTGTCGGCAAAGGATTTTAGATCTGGCTTTGTAAGCAATGGAAAAACGGCCGCCTTAAAAGGAGCTATCTTGCCATTCAAGGCGAACCAGACTCTCTCACTATCAGATTTTATCGAATTGTAAAGCGAGAGATAAAAAAGCCTATCAGTGCCTGCAGATATTTCAAAGATATTTGGCGTCTTGCCGTCTATTTTAACTGTTTCACCACCTAGTTTCGCATACGCTGCAAGGTCGTGGTCTCCCCTGTGGTTGCATGCTATTGCTTCAACCCAGTCATCACCTTTTTTAATCTCTACGTCGAAAGCTTCCTGTGCGTAAAATGCCTTGTCCTCATAAAGTTTGCGGTACCGTATATTCTCCCCCGAGAAACCGAGTTCTCCCAAAAATTTTGAGACTATAGACAAACCAAACGCTGTCACTTTATGCGCTATTTTATTGGAGGACAGTGCATCGGATATCTTTACCTTTGCCATTCCGCCGCCATTCTTATCAAAGATATTTATCTCTGCATCATTTATGGGATTCATGCCCCCTTCATCGGAAAAGAATATTTCTATATCATTTTGATAGAACTCCCTTTGCCGTATCAAGTTATTACGTGGGGACATCTCATTTCTAAAAGCTTTTCCAACCTGCCCCATTATCAAGGGCAACTTCTTTCCGTACAGTGAGAATAGGCGCTTAAAGTCCAGAAATATTGACTGACATGCCTCGGGGCGTAAGTAAGCATTATCCTCTTTTCCATCAAAAGATTGAACGCCGACTTGCAGACCAAACATAGAACCGAATTTCTTTAGTTTGTTTAGCTCTCCGCCGCATTTTTCGCAACTCAGCCCATATGCGTTTATGTATCCTAGATAGTCCTCGTCACTTAATCCCTCATAATTTCTTGACGGTTCTTTTTCTTCGAGAAGCTTATCAACTCTATAAACTGAACCACACTTCGAACAGACTACTCCTACATCAAAAAAGTTGACTTCGTGCCCGGATGCCTGAAGCACTATCTTGGGTAATATTAAGCTACCGGCAACTTCTATGGCATTTATTTCATGCAATATACCCCTCCATACTGAGATAATGTTATTTAGGATGGAAAGCCCGATCGGCCCATAATCCCACGTTCCAGCGATGCTATCTCCAAAAATCTCTGCTGCCGGGAAAAACAGCCCTCTGGATAGAGCGATTTTCACGAGTTCGTCGTCTGGTGAGAGTTTATTCTGAACATTCTTATTATTATCATTTTGCATACATTATGTATTCTAGCGGTAGTTTATTAGCATTTTTTAGCAAGTATCAATGTTATTTCTGCAATCTTCTGGTCTTGTTTTTGCCGGAACGGCGGTTCTTTTTAGTGATCTTGTACAGTTTATATTCATAAATGAAGCCGCTTATTACTACGCCGACAGCAAAACCTAATAAAAGATAAGCTATATCCTGATAGCTCAACACTGAAGGAGGTGTTATCACCTGAAGTATTGGTAAGAAAGGGAGCACAGAAGCATTCGCAAGTGCAGATTCAAAACCTGTATATGTTCGTGATAGCGCACTATATTGCAGGTAGTTCGCTAGAGAATCATTAGCAAAATTATTTCCGAACTGGTAATAGCTTATACCCAAAAATGGTGTCACACCTGCATCCTCAGCAGTATTTATAGAACGCAGTGCCGATGCGGATATCTGTGCAGGAACCTGGGATAGAGAGTTATTAGTAGCTATACTGTTCTCCTCGATTATCAGTTCGGCATCGGCTATGCATTCAAGTGAACTAAAAATGGAGGCTACATAGTGTCCTTGCGATTGGTAAGACTGCGCAGAATCGAAGTAGTCCTGCATCACTGTCGTTTCGGCCGAACCGCTTAAGCCAAGAAGAGTGGCGTAATCGGTGAATGAAGACGCTTTATACAGGTAATAATTGCTGAGATTAGAATATGAGGATTCCGAGAAATTTGAATTCCCAGGTGGTAATATTGCAACCCAAAATATAGCAGATACGCGTTTTATCTCCGCCAGAGAGTATAGATAAGCAGATGTCGTTATATCGGGGTTAAGTGAGCTTTCTGCCTGATTTAGAAGATATGTCGCCTGTTGATAACCGGTAAGCCTATCTATTGCGATTAGTTTTAATTCGAGAGTGGAAGTGTTAGTAAGATAATTACCGCTAATATTATTATAGGTGTTCTGTATGGAAACATTCTCTGCGCTTATCATGGTCGACAAGGTCTGCATAGGGTTTTGAGATGCCCCTAATTTTTCTAATGTGTACGCGTACATTAACGCCGCAGAGGAGTTCACTATGTTGCTTGCAGCCACATAATAATTGCCCTCTGTTGCTAGTGTGTTTTGATAGCTCATTGCAGACTGTGCGTAGGACAGAAGGTTCTGCACCGTTGTATTTGTTGAATTTTGTGCTATTACCTGATTATACAGTGATTGCTGGTAGGCACTAAATTCCGAATACGTAACCTTCATAACTGAGTTATACAGTGGAGTAACTATCGAATAATTTAGTATCGGGGTTATATTATAACCCGTAAAATACTGATATGCTTCGTATATCGAACTTACTGGTATTGCTACTTCTCCCAGATTCTCATCATAAGCTAGTGCTGCTTGTGTCATGTTATCTGCAGAGGGTTCATTCGCTGGATACAGAAATATTTTTATGCCTTGATCGGCTGCAGCCTGACTTTTTGCCGCCACATCGCCGACTATCCCCATGCTGCCATCGGGATTTGCGGTTCCTGTCATTGCGACCTGCGAGTTTAATGACTTGCCTGTAAGAATTGCCATAGCGGCAACTGTGAATGCTGCCCCTGCGCTTGGTCCGCCAACCTGAGATGAAGATGAAGTGATATAGTAATAGAAGTTATATTTATTGCAATTAATATTTACCAGCTGGCATGCTACATCCACAGAAACTGTTGCCTGTGCCTGGGTTTGCTGATCTGAAAGAGGGGTCGAGCCCAAAAACACTTGTCCGCTACCATTAGTTACAGTAAGCGTCAGAAGAGCTGGCACGCCGACACCTGTTTGCGAGTCTATCCCAAATATGTATAAAGTAGCTTTCCCGGTATGTGTAGTATTTGCTGTGGCCCCGTGCGCAGAGAAAATAGATATTGAAAATGCAAATAAGATGATTGGCACCAATAAAAGTCTTCTGTCCATATGTAAAAAAGTTAAATTAAACTTATAAACGTTTCTACGTTTTTACGCCAATACACGCATATTTTAACAGAATTCATTCAAAATCTTTCGATTCTAGTTTTTTCTTGAAGGATTCGAGTGCCTCGATAAGGAGTGGTAATTCATCAAAACTCAAGGAAAGGCTGGTCTTTATCCGTTCTTCATCCCTGCCGTCTTTCTTTAGGACATAGCCTTTCTTTATGCTTATGAAGGTTATCTCCTTCTCGCCTTCTTTTCCGCGCGTCAGATTTATTTTTATAAAATTTCCAGAGCCTTCTCTTTTTATTTTCTCCGACGGCTCTTCCAAATCTTTAAATTCCATTCGACTATTAGCACCTTCTTGTTTATCTACTTTTCGACTATTGTTTTTGCTTTAGTGGCGTCCTCTCTGGTTTTTACATGCAGCCAGTTCCCATTATAGAGATACCCATATAGAAGGCCGTCCTTCGCCAAAAGAGGCAATAGGTCTTTTCGGATATCCCATTCCATTTCTCCCGGCGGAATGTATTTGAAGATCTCCTGATCAAATATAAAAACGGATGTTGGAATTAATTTCGCGTGTATCGGCGTTGAAAGGCGTTCATACGATACGACCCTGTTCCCCTTCACTGCGATTTTATCGCTTACCTCCTCTCCCGAGCTTACTGCCGTTGAAATGGCGACAGATGCCACACTATTGTGCGACGCATGGAATCTTAACATGTCCTTAAAATCTATTTCGAACATTGCATCTCCAGGTACGAATAGAGTGGTAGCACCAACATATTCTTTTACGCGCTCCAGTGCCTTTGCGCTGCCTTTAAGGCTATTGTCATCTATGTATTTTATATCAACACCGTACCCTTCTCCATTGCGTAAAAGTCTGAATAGGCTTTTTAATAGATCGGTCTGCCCAGAAATAAAGATGTTTCTGAAGCCATTTAATCTTAGAGCATTCAGTGTATTTTCTATCAGCGTAGAATTACCTACTTTCAGAAGTGGACGATACATGTCTGTGCCCTCAACCATAAAATTTCCACCGCATAATATTATTGCAGTGTGCTGTCGTTCAAAGAATTTACGGAGTATATCCTCGACGGCTTCACTTTTTGATTTATACGTGAGATTATCAACTACAGTATCAAGTTTGGATAAAACGTCTGCGTCTACGGTAAATGAGGCTCTCGATTTCATATCTACAATAATATTTTATCAGATTTTCTATTTAAAGGGCACTGCACTATTCTTAACTATAAATAAACAAGTGAGATTTGTGATTTGTAGTAATTTGTCTGTCAGCATGGGCTCAAGTTTGTACATGACATTCAAAAGATATTTTATATTTCAATTATAGGCTAAACGCTTTAGCTGCATCTATATATTTTTACTGATTCGGCCTAAACTCATTCCAAACGCTTTATGATATGATAACCGAACTGCGTTTTAACAATGGAAGACACCTGTCCTTTATTCAATTCAAATGCTGCCTTCTCAAACTCTTTTACCATCATACCCCTCCCAAAGAATCCAAGATCTCCGCCCCTTCTTCGTGAGCCGTCAATAGAATACTGTTCTGCAAGTTTAGAAAAGCTCTCCCCTTTGTTTAATTTGTCTAAAATTTCTTTTGCAATGGCCTCATTCTTCACCAATATATGTGCACATCTTATCTTGTCTGCCATAGCTATTATTTTTGGGCGCCGTATTTAAGGATTTTTATTCAATGGAAACAGGATTTATCGAATCAAAAGCTTTTTATACTATGTTAATAATATAACTAATTGATTCTGTTATAGTTTATGGATGAAATTAAGACTGGAACCACAACGCTGGGATTTGTATACAAAGATGGACTAGTGCTCGCTGCAGATAGAAGAGTATCTGCAGGAAATCTCGTATTCAGCCATTTTCAGAAAATTGATAGGATTAGCAGCAGCATCGGCATAACAATGGCGGGCTCAGTAGCTGATGTTCAGACTCTAATAAAGATAATGCAGTCGGAGGTAGCACTTTATGAGGTACGCTCAGGTGCGAAAATGAGCACAAAAGCCGCCGTTGGTCTTTTTGCCACTATCCTTTTTAACAATAGATTCTCCCTGATTCCAAGTGGTTTCATAATTGGCGGTTACGACGTAAAACCAGAAATTTACAGTTTGGATACCGCAGGCACTAGGATGCCAGACAAGTACACATCAATTGGCAGTGGCAGCGTTATCACTTTAGGAGTTTTAGAGACGGAATATAAGGATAATATGTCCGAAGAAGAAGCCGTGAAATTAGCACACAAGGCGATATCAACTTCTATAAGACGAGATGTTTATACTGGCGATGGCGTAGATATCGTTTTGGTGGATAAGAAGGGATACCGAAAGCTAACGGACCAAGAAATAAGCAAAATAATTGTACAGAAATAAAATTTCCTACGTACTGGTTTTTGTGGATATAAAAAAAGATATAACTGAACTAATTGGTGATACGTCTGTAGTAGAGGATATAAACTTCGAAGTTTCGAACATAATAGTATACACAAAAAACAAGAATTTTTTCCTAAACAGCTCGGATCTAATTAAATCGATAGTAAACAAAGAAAAAAAGAGAGTGGAAGTTCGGCTTGACCCTTCTCTTTTATCCGATGAAAAAGATGCTGAAAAGGAAATAAAAAAGGCCGTACCGGAAGGTGCGGATGTCAAAGAGATATGGTTTGATAGAGAAAGAAGTGTTGTTTACTTGGAAGCTCTGCGGCCGGAGCTCATCACTGCACATGGTAAAAAAACCATAAATGAGATAAGGGAAGAGACGGGGTGGTCCGTCTTTCTAAGCAGGTATCCTTTGATAAAGTCAGATATAGTACGGGCTATAAGAGAGATGCTTTATTCGAATTCAAAATTTAGAAGGAAACTTCTTAACAGCGTAGGGGAAAAAATATACAATTCTAAGTTCGAAGTGACAGATAAGTATTGGGTCAGATTAAGTGCACTCGGAGGCTTCAGGCATGTAGGCAGATCCTCTATGCTTATCCAAACCCCACAAAGCACCGTAATGATGGATTGTGGCGTTGACGTAAGTAACATGCGTGAGCCGGTGCCTAGGATAGATGCGCCAGAACTGGATTTGAGCAAGCTTGACGCAGTGATAATAACACACAGCCACTTGGACCACTGTGGTTTCCTACCAGCCCTGTTCAAATATGGGTATCGAGGACCGGTGTATTCAACGCTTCCGACCAGAGATGTTATGACGCTGTTGCACCTGGATTATATCTCACTTGGGAACAAGACGAATCAAAAGCCGCTATTTGATGTAAATGATATAAAGGAGATGCTAAAATATTCTATACCAATATCTTATCGAGAAGTAACCGATATAACTCCGGATGTAAGAGTGACCCTGCACAATGCGGGGCATATCCTAGGTTCTGCAATGGTACACCTGAATATCGGCAGCGGATATTATAATGTTTTATACACCGGTGATTTCAAATATGCTAATTCGAAAACTCTAAATCGGGCAGATAATCTCTTTGACAGAGTGGAAACGCTTGTAATGGAGACTACCTATGGTGGGGACCAAGATCAGCAGCCTTCCCGCGAAGAAGCTGAACGATTCTTCTTAGACATAATAACAAAAACAGTTGCAAAAAATGGAAAGGTTCTGGTTCCGGTTCTTGGCGTCGGAAGAGCACAGGAACTTATGCTGCTGATAGAAGAATGGGTAAGATATGGACTTATCCCGGAGATACCCGTCGTGGTTGACGGCATGTTATGGGATGTTACTGCGATATACACGGTGTATCCAGAATTCATGAATAATGAGACTAAAAGTAGAATAATAGAGCATAATAATAACCCCTTCATTTCACCGAATTTCAAACACACCGTCAGTGAAGAGGAGCGCATGCAGATATTATCCGGCGGGCCTGCAGTAATCCTTGCTACGTCCGGTATGCTGAACGGTGGGCCATCGGTAAGCTACTTTGCGAACCTATGTGAGGATGCGAACAATGCAGTTGTTTTGGTGTCCTACCAGGGGGCCGGGACTCTTGGAAGAACCTTACAAAATGGAGGGCGTGAGATTGATATCGAATTAAATGGCAAACTTAAACATTTTACGGTAAACGCCTTGATCTATTCAATAGATGGATTTTCTGGCCACTCAGATAGAGCACAATTGGAAAGGTACATAAATGATGTAAAGCCCAGACCGAGGAGAGTCATACTTGCCCATGGCGAAGAAAGCAAAATACTAGCGTTATCGCACTATCTGAGGAAAAGATTCCGTGTTGAAACACTTGCTCCGCATATACTCGATGCAGTACGCCTTAAATAGAATCAAACTTTTATACTACACGCCGTATTAGTTGGTATGAAAAAGAAAAATTGCATAGTGGTCGGGGTTAGTTCTTTGCCCGGCGGCGGAAAGGATTACATCGCAGAGATTTTGGTAAATAAGTATGGCTTCTATAAAGTGTCGCCTGGGGATACAGTGCGGGAAATAATCAAAAAATTCGGGTCTGAAATGACGTTTGAAATGGAACAACAGATACAGGCGCAGCTCAGAAAAAAATATGGCGACGACTATATAATGGAGTTATGTTACAAAAAGATTCTTGAGTCTAAACAGGAGAGGATAGTCATACCTGGAATACGACGACCCGGGGACGTGGCATTTTATAAAAATAAATTCGGCGATTCCTTTCTTAACATTTTCGTTTATGCACCGAGACATATAAGATATGAACGAGTAAGGGAGCGAGGAAGAGAGGACGAACACGGCGTATTGTCGTATACTGAGTTCTGTAGACGCGATAAGCAGCAGCGTGATACTTACAATCTTGATAAAACGAGGAAGGTCTCCGATATATTTTTACGGAATAGTGAAAATGAAAGCAAGAAATTAAAATTGAAATTAGACGTGATACTCGAAAGACTCGGCTTGTGATATGCGATTAGCAGCGGTTTTTAGTGGAGGCAAAGACAGTACTTTTTCAATCTATAAAATGATAATGGGTGGAAATGAGATAACTCACCTGGTAACAGTTGCGCCAAAAAATTCTGAGAGTTATATGTTCCACGTCCCAGATATAAAGTGGACTAAATATCAGTCTGAGTCCATGGGGATCCCGCAGATATTCCGAGAGGTTTCGGGAGAAAAAGAGAAAGAAGTAGAGGAACTGAAACAGATATTAGAGCCATTAAAATCGGAGATAGACGGCATAGTCAGTGGTGCGATTGCAAGCAATTATCAGAAATCTCGGATTGATAATATGTGCAGAGAGCTCGGAATAAAGAGCATTGCACCGATATGGGGCATCGACCAGGAAACTCATCTAAGGAATCTTATAAATGCTCGGTTTAAAATCATAATTACTGGAACTTTTGCAGATGGACTGGATGAAAACTGGCTCGGAAGGGAATTGGATGCCACTGCAATAGACGAACTCGTAGAGCTAAATAAAAAATATAAGATAAATATTTCTGGTGAAGGTGGAGAATATGAAAGCTTCGTTCTTGACTGCCCTCTTTTCAAAAAAGAGCTGGCGGTTGAACGTGCAGAGAAACACTGGAATGAAAAAGAACACAACGGCTACTTTGAAATTAAAAAGCTCTCTTCAACACAAAAGATTTAATACCGAGTAAATTATTTTGTTTTGCACTGAATCGCATTTTATTATAATCTGCAACAGAAGAAATTTCCACATTTATGCGATTTATGTCAGTTGACAAGATAAAATACATTTAGATATACTCATAGAATCGATTGATAACATTAGTGTATAAGCTTTTATTTCTGTTTGTAGTTAAGGTTAACATGCAAAGTTCACTTTTACTGCCGAACGAAAAAATCGCAAGTACGAGGAAAATTTCTGTCTTATTCGAACTACCATTCTGGGTCGGGATAACGTGCGTGGCACTCTCTATAATTAGTTTTTTTATGATTTCCATTCTGGTTCCAAGATTTCTACCACTATCGGAAGCTGCAAAACTTCTTGGGATAATCGTAAGCGGATATCTTGGTGAGATTCCTCTTCTGCCGGTAATTTTACTTTTAATTGGATTTATTTATTTGCTATACGCAGAACTTAAGGTGCTATTTAAAGAGTATACTGTAACTAATTCAAGAATCATTATAGAGAAAGGAATAATAACAAAAACGATGAGCGTATTACTGCCTGCAAAAATTGAGGATGTTAGTGTAACGATGAATGCGATAGAGAGGCTTTTTGGAGTCGGTAAAGTCGTAATAATGATGCAAGAAGATGCACAAAGGCCGATAATACTAAATGGAATCAAAGAGCCCTATAAATTTCAAGCAGACATAATAAATCTTATCGGTGGGGGACCCGCTCCAAAAAAGATCAGTGAGGACAAACCGAATGGACCTACAACGATTAGTTAACGCATCGGGTTTTTTCCTCTCTAGCGCAGTAACCGTCAGCTTGGCTGTAATGTTTATTGAGATGATATCCTCAAATCTCGTCCCCTTCTTTGATTTTTGGTTTATATTGCCCCTCTTTTTGGGCAGTGTACTACTTAGATACACGGCCTGGAAGCGGGCTTACGCTACGTCAGGTTCACTGATACGGATTATTGCATCTCTCATGGTCTTGATACTTGGCTTTGTGTTTCTGCTCTCTTTTTTGATTTATGCTATGCCCCAAACCATAACCTACTACCTGCAGGATTATTCTGGCAATTTAACGTTGATTGCAATTTCCATGTTCTGGCTCGCTTATTCACTATCAGAATATGCCGCCCTATACAATTCCTTTGAAAAACCGGTCTTTCGGTTAGTTAGATTGATTATAATCCCGATTTTTTTCGTTGAGGCATCACTTATATTCCTGTTAAACTACTCCAGTTATATTTTGTCGGTATCATTGTTCACGCTTGCTGCATTAACCGCCTTGGCCGGCTTGGGCTTTATGTATGATACTACGAGTATAGAATGAAAAATAGTATATTAAGCACTATTAAAACTTGACTTTAAAGAACTTAGGTATAACTCCTAGAAAACTTACTTTCGCCTGCCCGTGAATTTGTTTATCTCATTCTGGGATATCGCTATTGCAATCAGCGAGAATACAATCCAGAACAGAAAAACAATGTAACCGAAACTATCATTCTTCCTGAGTACCTTGGCGACCCCCATAGACCATTTATAAATATAGTACAGATTGGCTATAGGGATTATAAGTAACCAAGAAGTAGGGATGTCTGCACCGGCTTTACAGAGGTCTCCTTTTGTCTTTATAAGCCAATAAAGTCCATATATGCCAAGCGTTATAAGCGTAAATAGAATGACGATCCAAACGGGTCTCTTTTGCATTAATTTAATAAGTTGTGGGCATATATATAGCTTTATCAAGTCAGTAGTCCATTTATTGAAAGTTTTAGAGCGATTTTCAGAAACTGACACTGGTAGCCTACTGCGGGCATTCTATAGTCCAGATTTGTCAAAAATCACTTTCGGA
>JAJZNV010000013.1 GCA_021852265.1 Nanobdellota archaeon | reverse complement strand
ATTACCGTGACTTCTTTTTCCTCTTCTACGATCTTTCTCGGGTTTACCATGAGTGCTTTACCAACCTGGTTGATGGCTTCATCTGGTATACAGTAAGATGGGTAAACCCATTTTCTTCCTTTATAGTCCAAGTAAGGGTCTATTAAATCTTCCCCTTTCTTCATCGTTTCACCGTATTCCGGGTATACAGACATTTCCCTTGCAAACGCAGGGTAATAGTCTTTCAATTCCGGACTTTTCCAGTCATACGTTTCTACCAGTGTCTTCTGGTGCAATGCATTTGTAGGCAGTCCTCCGTAGGGCTCTGCTGCTTTTCTTGCTTCAGGATAAGTTAATTTTCTATTATTTAATGACCTTATTTTAGGCATCTTTGTTTTTTCTCTATAAGCAGAAAGAAGACGTTCTAAATCCTTTTCTAAATCATTAGTTTCCATTGTTGTTTAAGCCTCCTTAATTCGAAATTATAACAGTAGTAAGATTACCGCGGCTATTTAAGCGTTTTTCCCAGTCTTTCACATGGAGTATTACTAAGAGGGCCACATTAAAAATCTTATCAACGACTTATAAAAATAAAATCTCGTGTCTTGTCATCGTCAAGTATACAGAAACCAAATCTCTCAAACTGCACTATATCACCTTTTTTGACCTGCTGTAAAGAACGTTCACCCAGTCCATCTACTACCTTTAAACTATCTTTATTAAAGGATTCATCATCGTTCAATAGTGCCCCAACGATTGTGACTTTTGTTTTAACGTTATCATCTGTGACCCAGTGTATTATCTTTTCCTTGCCATCAAATTCGGAGCTGCAAAACTCGGCTACTGCACCCGCACCGGTTTTTTCCTTTAATTTTATGTCATAAAGATCTTTTAGGCGTATTACATCGCCGGCTTTTACGTTTTCTAGGTCTTTTCGTTCTATAAAAAATTTCCCAGATGTTTTTATTATTCTTAAGCCAAGCTCTTTGGAAGGATGACTTTGCAGCCTAGCCTCCGCTTCTTTCGCGCCGACTACATTTAGACTTACTGGGTCAGATACAAAGAAGAATCTTTTCGCCCTTTCGTCTATAATCCGTCGATTCAGTGTGAAAAGTAAATCCCACGAATACTCATGCTGCGAGCCTGAATAGCCGACGGACAATACAAACTCTTTAATGGCTTCTGGCTGTATACCACGTCTTCTTATAGCGGTTAGTGTTGGCAGTCTTATATCCTCCCAGCCACGTATATAGCCTTCTTTTATTAAAGCTCGTATCTTTCTTTTTGAGAAAGGAGTGCCCTTAAAATTATACCTTCCATACTGAAGAATATTTGGATGATTTAGATCCATCGCTTCGCGCAATTTATCCTGTACATTTACCTTGAATTCGCTGCTTCTAAGTATATGTGTCACGCCACAGACGTGATCTTCTATCACGCTAGCAAAGTCGTATATCGGCCATAGCGAGTAAGGTTTATAGTCATTTTTTATTATCCTGAATATAGAGGGGTCTCTTAGCGCAAAGTCTTTGCTGTCCATATCGTACTTGAATCGCACTATTGCCTCGCCATCATTCATTTTACCGGATTTCAATTCCCCCCACAGTTCAATATTTTTTCCAATGCTTTGTTCTCTATGTTTACACGCATTGCCTGTCAAACGTTTAGCTTTTATCTCTTCGACGGTGCAAAGGCATACATACGCCATTGAATCTTGGATCAGCTTTTCTCCGTAGCTGTAAATCAACTCCATATCGGAGCTTATGAATTTTTTTTCGTCCCATTTCACGCCAAGCCATTTGAGTCCTTCTTCAAAGGAGTCTACATATTCATCCATTTTGTTAAGAAGCTTTGGATTGGTGTCCTCAAACCTTAACCAGAGTTTTCCATTGTATTTCTCTCTATACAGGTAATTTATCATAAATGAGATTGCATGGCCAAAGTGCATATAACCAGAAGGCTCTGGCGGCAGTCTAAGCACTACGCGACCTTTTACATTTGGCAGCGGCTTCAGTTCGAGTGACGGTTCGACCGGCTTCTTTTCGGACAGGTCCATGCCGGCTTCGTCAGCCATATCCAAAAGTTGCGGGTAAGTTTTTGTGTTAACTTCTCCAACTATTCTTGATACTTCTGCCTTAAGTTTTTCTATTTCCTTCAGTACACTTTTATCCTGTCCTATCACTTTTGAGATAACCGCCCCCTCGCTGGCCTTGCCTTCATGATCAATAGCATTTTTAATGGCTATTTTCAGTATCTCAGTATTCTCCATAAGAATATCCTACACATATGAGGTATAACTATTTATAGTACTTTTAATCTTAATATCGGATGGCTGAAGAGTTCATTACCTTGGAGAATGGATTGAGAGTGCTCATCAAACCGGCACCACTGCATTCGGTCGCCCTGGCTGTGGGAGTAGGTTACGGCTCATTATACGAATTTAACCACCCTGAGACCAGCGGTTCTTCACACTTCTTTGAGCATATGCTTTTTAAAGGAACTTCCAAAAGAACGTGGGGGCAACAAAATGAGCAAGTAAGAACGCATGGTATATACCGGAATGCCGACACGTATTATGAGCGTATAGTTTATTTTACAGTTTCGTCTCGTAGAAGTTTTGACGTAGCAGCTTCTATTTTATCCGACATGTTAAAAAATTCTACCCTTCCTCCAGAGGAGCTCAAAAAAGAGAGAGGTGCAATAATCAATGAAATACGGGGATATTACGATGATGTAGACTCTATTTTGGAGGACCACACCATGTCCGTGTTATTCGCAAATAGACCACCATCTTTACCAGTAGCCGGAACAATAAAAAGTGTAAAAAACATAACACGCGAACGTTTAATGGAGATATATAAAGCAAGCCACACCCCCGATAACGCTGTCGTGGTAGCGTATGGAGATATAATCGATAAAAAAAGGGCATTGAAATCGATATCTGACTATTTTGGTGACTTTACGGGCAGGGCGTCTGTAAAGAAAATCGATTTTGATATACCAAAACCAAGAGTTAAAGAGAGCATACTAGAACGTGATTGGTTATCTCAGACATACGCAAAAATAAATTTCTTAATCCCTCCAAGAAAACATATAAATGCTTACGGTAGATACACGAGCACGGCCCTTAGTTGCTTTAGTTATATGCTGGACTACAGACTTTTTGATGAGGTACGAGAGAAACGGGGTCTGGTCTACAGCATACAATCAATGCCATTCACTCAGTCTAACTTTGGTGTATTCAGCATAGATTTTGGATCCAGAGCGGATGAGGCGGATCTCGTCAGAGAACTTTCAATTAGAGAACTGGAAAAAGTGAGGAACGGCGAGGTTTCTAAATCCGAGTTATCCAGATCTAAACGTTATTTGCAGTGGCTTATTAACAATAGGTTAGATGAGGCTGAGAAAAGTGCCGAAGGAATTGCAGAACATGGCGTTATTTATAATACAGTTCCGAATCTGGATTCGCTTAGATCAATAAAACTTGAGGACATCATTGACGCGGCGGACCGGTATCTAAATCCAAAGGATTCGGTTTATACAGCGGTTGTTCCGAAGCAAAAAAAATGAGTTCTTTGCTTAAATGCCCTAGAAAGTCGGCAATAGGCTGAAAACGCCATGTTTTTAAACCCTAACGACGTAGAGTTATGTATGGCAGACTTCATAAGAAAAAGTTTGGTAAAGGCGGAAGTCAAAAAGGTTGGAAAGGACATGAGATGCCCTGATGCCTCAGTTGAAGGCCTTGATAAGGTCGTCAAGATGAAGATCGCAAAGGCGGTCGAGAGAGCGAAGGCAGACGGTAGAAAAACCGTTAGACCACACGACTTCTAAAATAGTTTTAAATTTTATTTTTATTTTTATTTTTAAATAAAAAAGGGGATTATTAAGTCTTTTATTTGAAGTTTGCCTTCTATTCTGATGGTTGATATAGCACTTATAGCGGGGATAATCATAATCGTTGTCGCAATAATCACACTTCTTAGAATAATGAAACAGCTTGTCGAGGCGGCGATAATAATCGGATTAATCTTTGTTGGCAGTGCACTCATATTCCATTCAACGCCGGTCATAGGTATACCACATTTTAATCTGCCTATTAATGCAGGTCCAAACATAATAGGTGCAAACGCAGGGAATGGAAATACCACGGACATAGCCGTATTTAATGCATATGCAGTAGGAATTGGAGGATTTACTGCGGAGATAAATGGTGTTCCGGTGGCTATTCTAAATAGCCAGGTTTCAATAAACCCGGCACAGATAGGCGTGCTGGTTTTAAATTCTAGCCAACATGGGGAGATAACACTCGGTAGCTCCACACAACTATTCGGATTTAACTTATGGGGACTTTCCGCGCAATACAACTATACATAAATAAGGCGATGCATATTTGAATTTATAACACGACTAAATCATCATTGGTTATATGAAGATAACACAATCGGTTCTAATACCCGTAACGTCAAGCTATGCCGACCACACGTTGGAGTCAGAACTCGTGATTTGGCCCGAACACAGGTCATACGCAGAAGGTGATATAACTGCAGTAAGATATGAAACGCGAGATTCTGTAGTTTATGCTCTGCCGGGACAATTTCAAAAAAATAAAAAAGCGCTTGTGCGTGGATTGGAAGAAATTATTTCAGAATGTGCTATGGACTCAAAAGCTAGAATCATGGGTGGAGTTGAGGGAAATATTCTTCCAAAGTATGTAATCGATGCATACAATGCTTCCAGTGAAGAAGTTGGGCTTATTTTAAAAGGGTATACAACAGCCATGAAAAGGGCCCCCTTTGCCAAAAGGGTAAAGAGCATCATTAAGCTGGCTCATCTGGCACTGCTACCCACCTCCATGACCGTTTTTGGTTTGACACTTCTAAATAGGCTTTTCCTCCCGCAGGCGACTCAGATGCTGCTGTCCCTCTCTCTTATGGGAGCATTAACAATGACGAGTGCTTTAAATCATAGATATGAAATTTACGGCTGGGATGCCCAATATATTTCTGGAGACAGATTAACAATCTTATACAATGAGCCGAAAATAGAATAGGTTTTTAGTAAAGTATAACAAACTATACGAATGTCTTGCTTTAATTTTTATTTTTTAATGCATGCCGAATCTGAAGCTAACGGGGTACCAAAAGCGGCATATGCCCGTGCTCTGCTGCCACCGCATACAGCTTTAAATTCGCACGTGCCGCATTTACCTTCAAAGTCCCGATTTCGGATGCTTTTCAAAAACTTATTTTCTTGATAGATTTTTACCAGGTTGTCATTCTTGATGTTCCCCAATGAAAGAGGGAGAAAGCCACCTGGAAATATATCGCCGTCATGCGAAATAAAAATTATTCCATCACCATCTAAAGTACCTTGGGGAGCTAGCGTCGTAGTGCTGACAGGTTCTCCCTCCAAGACACTCAATTCGGAGTTAAGTGAGACATATTGATTTTCAGTCCAATATTTCCCCTGCTTAGCGCGCATGGAGATTACCCTGCGTATAAATGGGGCCTCGACCGTCCTTATAACTAACCCATATCTAGAAGCGTCATATAAAAAATTACATACACTTTCGCACTCGTCCGCACTCAATTCCTGCACGGCTGCGCCTCTCCCGGTTTTTATAAGGAAGAAGACCTCCCACGTTTTTACGCCAAGTTCTTTTATTAGGTGGAATATCTTAGGGAGTTCACTGATATTTTGTTTCATAACAGTCGTATTTACCTGTACGGGAAGTCCAATAGCCAGTGCGTATCTTAATACGTCTAATGTTTTTTCAAAGGTCCCAGCGATCCCTCTTATCCCATCATGTGTTTCCGCGAAAGCACTATCCAGGCTAATAGATATTGAAGTAACCCCCGAATCTCGAATCTCATGTAATTTCTCGTGAGTAAGCAAACTCGTAACTGCGGGTGACGCTGCAAATTTAATTCCTTTTTTTCTTGTATATGCAAACAACTCTGGTAAGTCTTTACGTGCAAGAGGATCGCCTCCGGTAAATATTATTAGAGGATATCGCTCTCCGAACTCAGTTATTTGATTTATAAGCTTAAACCCTTCTTCAGTTGTAAGTTCCCCGGGAAGGGGTGAATGAATCGCGGAAGCTCTGCAATGCTTACAAGATAATGCGCATGCTCTAGTCGTTTCCCAAAATATCAAAACTGGTTTTTTATTAAATTCCATTCTTGCCAACACCATGTCTTATCTATTGATTCAACAAACTTTCATACGTTATTAAGACCA
>JAJZNV010000022.1:45616-84121 GCA_021852265.1 Nanobdellota archaeon | reverse complement strand
GAACCAAAATAACGTCATTTTGCATGCGCATAATAAGTAAACGTTAGTTAATAGCGTCGCTTCTCTTAGCTAACGTTATAATAACGTTATTTTAATCGGCGCCGCTAATTTAATGAGCGTAAATCTTGGGTAAACCCCTAAAAAGGGCAATGAACTGGTACAGCATGCAATAAATCTAATAAATTATTTTGTCTTGTTATAAACTTGCATTATTTTAGCAAATTTCTCAAACGTGGCTACGTTAACGTTTACATCAAATGCGTCTTGTTTTACTTTTAGATAACACCAGCTATTTTTTGTTAATTTAGAAACATCCTTACACCACTCAGTAGCACGCTTATCTTTTCTTGGAACGTCTTCAGTTTCAAAGCCCTTCGTTTCAACTAAAAACGTGCCTTTTGTTGTTTCCACAATAAAGTCGGGTTGATAGTACGAAATTCCCCCCATTGAATTAACGTATTCGATATAAAAGTTAAGGTTAACATCATTTTTTATGAATTTTTTAACATCTTTAACCCTATCAAGAAATTCACAAAACCTAAGTTCCAAGTCATTTGCAACCGGAACAAGGTTAAGAATACATTTTTGTGGCTTATAGACTTTTTTCCTAGTTAAAAATGGCTGCACTTGTGAAGCTTTACGATTTCTGTTTTCTAATTTTACTTTTTGTGGAGAGATGGTAAGTTTATTTATTTCTTCAGGGAAAATCTCTAATAAAATTTGAAATACCCCTGGCTCAACTAGTCTATTAAGGAATCGATCGTCTTTTTTGTCTTTATCGTTTAATGGCCGATCAAATAGGTATTTAGTTATATAATCATCTACTTTTGGGATTAACTCATTAGTTCTGGATGGAATTTTACACTCTCTTAGAATAGCCGATGAAAAATAACTTATTATTCCTTCGAAATTCTCTGGCGAAGGCTGTTTCCAGGTTTCTTTCCATATTTGCTTTTTAGTTAGAATATCTTTTCCTCTAGCAGTTTTTGTTATTGAGTATTGGTTAATGTCTAATGAAAATAGTTTTTTAGGTAGGTTTTCTATTTTTAGATCGTTTAATGGTCTGCTAGTTCTCGTATATTTTTGTGTTATTAATGGAATTTCGATATCCAAACGTTTTTTATTTGGATCTACAAAAATATTAGTTATGTCTTGGAAATCTTTCTCTTTAACGTGTTCAACTTTAACTCCCTCTTGCTGCAGTTTTTGATCTATAGCCGTTATAAATCCAGACGAACCAAAAATATCGACGGTTTCAGAGTACCCGGATTCTGGGCCGAATAGCAACCTTAATCCGCGTCCCAGAGTTTGCTCAGGTAGAATATCTGCTTTTGAAGTATAAGGTCTAAGCCCAACAATTACATTAACACTTTTAACGTCCCAACCCTCCCTTAACATTAAAACGCTTACAACAGCTAAATATTTTCCATCTGTAAAATCTAAATTTTTTACTTCTTCTTTTAATTCTGTCCATTCTTTGTCACTTATATCCCCCTTTAAATTAGTATGGATTAGCAAAATCTTATTTTTGAATTCATTTTTCTTATTGAGAAAATCTGCCACATCTTCAGCTTCCTTTGTGTTTGTAGCCATAAAAAATATAACTGGCGTTTTGCCTAACGGTGCATACTTTTCTTTATATTTATTAAATCTGCGAATTCCTGCCTCAATATAATCTCTATATCTTATGTCCGCTTTTGATGATGGAACTTCTCTCGCGTTTTCTATATCGCCGATTAAAGGACGTTTGACGACACCATTTTTAATAGCGTCCATTAAATGATAGTCTACTATTATCCATTGAAATAATGAACCCGTATCTTGTCGTTTAGGTGTAGCAGAAAAATCTAACTGAAAAGAAAAGGTTTTATTTTTGGCCGAAAATTTCTCATATAAACCAGTAATAATCTTATTCCATTTTAAATCGGGATCCCAAACATGATGTGCTTCATCATTAAAAATCGCTAAGCTATCTGCTTCTATAATATCATTAAATATTAGTTCATATGCAGTTTTTACATCATTCGGTTTTGTGCCAATCAATTTTTCTATTGGATTTAATTCATTAGCAGCGTTTCTCTCGTATAATTTTTGAACGTTCGTAAGATATACTCTTCCTTTAGATGATTTGCTAGTTATCTCATCCGCCATTACAAAGTCTACATCCCAATAACTTTGGAGTTCCTCAGGAATCAATGGGTCCGATTTTAAAATTTTTCCACTTTCGAAATCGCTCCTTAGTCTTTCGAAAACGGCTATGTTTGGTGCCATTATTAAGAAGTTTTTTGCGAATGCGTCATCTTTATCTATTATATTCTTAAAAAAAGACCAAACAATGGCTAATGCCATTATTTTTGTTTTACCTGTTCCAGTAGCCATCTTAAAACAGTATTTTGCGAATAAGTCTTCATTTGGATTATAGGCTACCTTTTTTGTTGTATCATAAATTCTTACTAATTGTTCTAGTCGCCTAAATTTTTTCACTTCGTATAAGTATATTAGGGTTTCGATAGCTTCTCGTTGGCAAAAATAGTAGCGGAAAAATCTCTCATTTTGTTTATGGTCTTCATTGAACCAGAAGTTTAATAATGAATTAGTTGTTTCCGAAGCTCCCGGATAGCCATCTGCGCGCCACTTATTTACTTCTTCTCTGATTTTCGGTACTAGTGGTGCTAAAGTCGCCATTCTATCGATTGGTTCTTCGAATGGGCTACTCATGCTAAGGAAACCTCTTTTACGGTACTTGTATCGTTTCCAAAAATGTCTATGACCTTTATTTGTATTTTTCGTTTCCCCTTTTTATTATATTCATGTAAAGGAGTCTCTAACTCTAATTTAGAGTCTTTTTTAGTTCTGTATGTTTGCCACTCATTATGAAAGGTACCATTAAAATCCCAGTCCACCGCCCAATAATCTATATAATCCATCCAGCTTTTGACCTTTTCTTTTATTTCTTTCGGCAGTTCATCTACGTTTGGTATTATAAATTTATCAAGTTTTACCTTAACATTAAGTTTTTTTGCTTCTAAGTTAGCTTTTAAGTAGGCAAGCTCATAGAATTTAACATCGCCAGCGTCTGTAGCGCGTTTATCCATTACCTCGCGAGGAATAACTTTCAACGCCAAACTTACATTAAATTCATCTTTAGCTTCTTTGATTATAGAATCGTTTAGTCCCAGTTCCCACTCCCAACCGAGAATGTCTAAGTCGCCAAATCCCGCACTTTTACATTCTTTCAAAGCATTCCAAATTTCTTCCTTTAAAATTGGAGAATCTATAGGACCAATATGAACTGCTTTAGAGCCTTTTTTACCATGGATGAAAGAGAAATTATCTAATGGTTTTGAGCCATACAGCTGTAGAATAAAAAGAATATAAGAGTTATAGTCTCCCTTTGTATTTTCTGAGATCCATTGTTGTCTTTCATATTTTCCCAAATTTAGAACTTCAAATGGTTGGCATGTTGGTATCTCAAGTAGTCTTTTTCTCATTGTGTGTATAGAAAATCTGCCTATATCACAAGTTATCCATCTCCTATCTAATTTTTCTGCTACGGCGGCGGTCGTACCAGATCCTCCAAAAAAATCTGCTACAACATCTCCTTTTTTTGACGAAGCTAAAATTACTCGTTCTAAAACTTGTTCTGAATTCTCTGTGGGGTAGCCAGTACTAAATGAATAGCCCGGGATATCCGTCCAATTAGTATCGATTAATTGATGTTCCTTTTCAGCAACAAAATATTCTGGTTTTGGATTGTCTTTTTTACATTTAGGACACTTTCTCCATTCGCCTTTAGTGTGCTCATAGCCACACTCTTTGCATTTTAATCTCAACTTACCTTCCGAAATCATCTCATTTATTTTTTCTTGTGAATATTTGAAGTGCTTTCCAACTGGTGGAGAAAGCTGCTTGCCAAAAAATATTTTTGGCCCTCCTTGACCAGCCGAATCATCCATGTGTCTCCAAAAGGCTTCCCTCTTTTCACTCATCTTCTTAACCACTTGGTTCAACAATGCGCTTTCGCTTTTAGCATATAAAAATAAGGAGTCTGTAGCTGTTGGAAATACTCTCTGAGTTTGGGATTCCATTACGTTTTTCCTCGTGCGATTGATAATTATTTCGTTTCTGAAATTTTCATATCCAAATATTTCATCGAGTATTAACTTTATATAATGCGCATAATGATAATCAAAGCGAACATATATCGCCCCATCTTCAGAAAGAAGATCTCGCATCGGTTTTATTCTTTCATACATATACTGTAAAAAAGATGAGACCCCTTCTTTCCACATGTTTCTGTAAGCCACTTCTTCTATTGCAGATGGTTCTTTTGTAACTTCCGCTTTGCTACCAATGCTAATGTTTATGTTCATGTTCGTGCCGGTGAAAAACGGCGGATCTATATAAATTAATTTTATTTTTCCTGCCACGGTTTCATCTTTAAGAAGTGAGTTTATGATATACTTGTTATCCCCCCAGATTAGTTTATTTTTCCATGCGGCCTCTTCGGTTTCTCTTATTTCTGGCAGAAGTGTTCCCTTGGCAGCATTAGATAAATTCACTTCTTCTATCTTTTGAAATGGAAGCGAAATCTTCTCTATTTGTGTATTTTTGTTCTTCCATTTTAGTTCAGCGTCATCCATACACTAGATTACATTTTTATGTTTTATATAGATAAACTTATTTATCTAAACTAAAAATATTTTCTGAATTTGATCCATGTATAAATTCTAAGAATATTTCTTTAAACTTTTTATCCTTATTAGCATAATATACAAAGAAATCCCTTAACAACCCATCAAATTTTCTTATTTTATTGTCTAGTTTGATTACCTCCATGCTATCTAATGGAAATGAACAGTTCTTACAAAATTGAGAAAATGCGGAATTTACCGCTGTACATCTTCTACATACTCTTGTTTCAGCTTTGACTTCTTCAGTATTTTCGGTTTTTATTCCGTGTAACTTTAGTAAGGCTTCGTCTACATCTTTTCCGCTTAGATGATAGTAAAGTGCTGCCATGTCACTATCATTTGTCCAGCCAAATATCTGCTTCATTACAGCTTCGGGGAATACTTTTGCCAAATGTGTGGCCCTTGCACGTCTAAATGCATGAGCATGTACTCGCTTGGTTATGCCCGCCTTCTTTGCAGCCTCCAACAGCTATAAAAAAGCCAAGATTTAGGGTAAGGAGCAGAACCTCATTCGAATGCCCCGACCGGGTGCTATGCTTTCTCGCATATTAGAATGATATTTGATGTTTGTTCTCATATATTTAAGTTTTAGTCTGATACATAGGGGTGTGCAGCTGAAAGGTTACTAGCATCTTGTTTTATTTGACTTATATTTATATATGAAGAATTGGTAGTGGCTTCTATTAATTTTTTAAATTTTTCTACATTTGTCAAAAACTTGCTATCACGACTATATAGATTTACATTATTAAATTCATGATGTTCTCCATAAGTATTATCTTGTCCCCCAAACTGCAAAATAGAGAGTAAACTACATAATATCTTAAAATCTATACTGTCTTTTATGTCAAAAGTAGTTTTATTGTCATTTAATTTTTTAAGCTCAGAGTTAAAATCGCTGTAATCTATGTCGCTCATATGGGCTTGAAATATTTCAAATAAATCTTCTAATCGCATTCTAAAGTGTTCAGTATACTGGTCCGGCACAATTCTTAGTATCACTTGGATATTTTCTTTATTCTCCGTTAAAAACGAAGGAAACAATGTATTGTATTCCGCTTGTGCGAATTCTGTTCTGTTATTTTTTGATATTTCTACGTCGTTATCAATTTTATTACTAATATCAGATAATAATTCTTGTCTTTTTTTGTCATTTAAATTATCCCAATCACTATTAAAAATTATATTTCGTATAAGTGGCGTAATTAATTCAAAAGTTGTATATATTATTTCAATAGCTTCTAAAGTAACTACAGTCTCCACAAACAAATCTTTATATTTAAAATCTTTCATGAACTTTAGAAAGTTCTTACGATTTGATCGCAGTTCAAACGTAGCATCAAAAACAACATTTGTATCTAAAAACTTTCCAGTTGATTTTTCCATAATTTAAATATTGTCTTCTTGGATGGGAGGGACTTTAAACAATTCTTTCATTTCTTTTGTAACCTTTGGTAAAATTCTCGGGCGCAAGTCGGTTCTTAACTCTGCTAATCGTCTAATTAAAACCTTATGATCTAATTTATTTAGGATATATGCAATTAATATTGGCTTATAAAAAAATAATAAAGATGAAATCTGATTTATAGTAGATTCTATTTTAGAAGGCACCTCTGAATATAACTTTAGATATGAAGCATCAATTAATTCTAAATATAATTTATAATACACATAGATAAGCGAATCGTTCTTGTCCCAAGAACTTTTTGAATCTAATTTTTGGACAAATATAGGTAGATATTTTTTGAATTCAGAACTCTCTTGTTTCAAAAAAGGTAAAAGAAGATTTCTTTTCTCCGTAATTGAACAACTATCATAAAATTTATTTATATCTTTGAATTTTTCATTTATACTTGCAACTTTGTTTTTAATTTTAATTATATCTTCGGTAGTCGGTGTTATGTCATAAACCTGTTTTTTGGTTATTTCTAAAATAGAATCATATAAACTTAGGATTTCTTGTTTGTTTTCCTTTTGAATTTCGGCTATTTTACTTTTTAGACGCATCCAAGTCGCATAGCGTTTAAGTTTAGCCAAAAGTGCTATTTCTTGCAATGGGAATTGTAGGGAGAGTTGTCTCAAAAAATCGATAGGATAATTTATTTGTGCTTCGTTTTCCATCATTACATAATATTTAGATTTTTTTGAAATAAAAGTCTTTTTCTTTTTCATAAAACCTCCTCTCTTAGTTTTCTATTCAGCTCAATCACCGCCGGCAAAATATCACGCCCACTCAAATGGATGTATATTTTAGGCATATCGCTGCCTTGTCTCCAGCCAAAATAGACACATAATTGTGATTCCGTCAAATACTGCGCCAAAAACGTAGCCCTCGAATGCCTGAAAAGATATGAATAAACCCTCTTGTCGAAATTCAATTTAAGGGCAAGGTTCTTTATTAGAGAGTTGAGCCAATACACACTCACAGGGAACAACTTGTCCGCCGGCTTGATCGGATTCGCTTCTAGGTATTGCTCTAAGTAATAATCGCTTCTTGTCGTCAATATAACTGGGATTTGCCTCGAACCTGTCTTTGTGTCTTCCGGCACATAGACAAAAAGCCCGTTCTCGTTCTTTTGCACGTCCTGCCTATTTAATGACAATAATTCGTGCGGACGGCAGCCCGTATCATATAACAAGGATAAAATTGCCTTCTCTCCGATTTTATCCGCTGAGTCTATCAGCTTTTTAATCTCATCTAAAGATAACGTCTCGTGAGGCAGCATACGTTTCTCTTTGGTCTGGAATCTATAACGAGCCAGCTTCAAATCTGGGTTAAGCCATAAAGCGAATTTCCTTAATCTGCTTAGGTAGTGCTTCTTGGTCTCAAAGACGAAATCGCTGGAGCGTATAAAAGAGAAAAACTTGTCGACGTCATCAGAGGTTATTGTGGTGATATCGTTTCGTATGACTTCTTGGAATTTGTGCAAGACGATGATATACCACTCTTTTGTGCGTGGCGAAAAGCCCTCTCTGTCCAGCGATTCTAGGAATTTTGGTATTATCTCGTGGCTTTCCATGTCAAAGTACTCCGGTTCGAATCCCACCCCCCGACAATTTACTGCTGATACTGGATGCAGCCGGCTCTGAGCCGGCACTGTAATCGTTGCTGTCCTCGTCCCCATAGCTGCCGTCGTCGTGTTTTCCATAATTTAAGCTTTCTCCGGGAGCTCTTCCACGGTGATGCGGACTTTTTGATTTACCAATTAAATCACAAGCAACGGGTATTTTTAGAATATTGGTTAGATATAAGACACCCGTTGCCTGTGAGAAGGAACTCATTGAAATTTGACAGTTAAAATTGCCAGTTAAAGGGTTAGTGCGTAAAATAAACTGGTTAGATATGAAGTTAAGATTAGTTATAGTGCTTTGTATAGTCGTATTCCTACTATCGATAGGAACGGCTCGCTGAGCGGAGATTTTGAAAGGATTAAAAGTATACAAGGGATTATAATAATTAATGGATTGGGAATGTATAGTAGGGATAATTGTGTGTATTGTTCTTGGAAGTGTAATTGGATTAGTAGGAGAGCAGGTCTCAAATGTAACAGTCCTGATTCTTGGCGCAGCTATCATAGTTGTACCGTCCGGCTTAATTGCTTTTTCCTGTCAATAATTGAAGGCAGCCAAAACGCCTCAGAATTAATAAGAAAACCAGTAATTAACAATGTAAGTGTAATTTCTTGGGATTTTGAAAATAAAATAAATAGCAACCAAAGATAACTGACTCCAATAAAGAAGACAACAAACCACTTGCGGCTTTGCTTCACCTTTCCCCGTTTTCTCTCAATGCCCCGACCGGGATTTGAACCCGGGTCATCGCCTGTCCTCTCGATAACTGATCGAAAGGGCGATGTCCTTGGCCTCTAGACTATCGGGGCATCTAAATGTATTAACTTTTCAATGTATTATTAAGCTTTTTAGCTATTAAATTAGTGAGGAGCAGTTAAACTCGAGCCGATTTCGGGCTATTTCTTCGGCCGGCTTATCAGGTTGTCCTGAAGGTAATCTCCAAGGTCTTTAGCGAATTTTTTAACATTTTCATTTAAAGCGGCCAATGTACCCGGTTTATTTGCTTGTGGTGTTATGTAAAATCTATCGATAGGCAGGCGCTTATGGACGGTAACAATATCCTCAGTTACCAATTCCAACTCGATGTTTAGTGTTATCCTTAGCCCATTGTTTAGATCAATATCTTCTTTGCAGTAACTCTTACCCTTGTAACCAAAGCGTTTTGAAGCCAAAAAGTAATATCCAACCGGCAAAAAATTATACTGCTGTTTGATAACCGGAGACAGGTTATGCTTCTTAGCGTATGCTGTTATGGAATGTTCAACTGCGTCAAAATCTAGTTCTCTCCCAAGGACAATTTCCAGTATTGATGCAGACCTGCTATCTGAACGCACGGGTGATTTATGCGTCTGGCTGCTTTCCATATCTCCCCTTAGAAACCAAAACCTTATAAACTTATCCGAAAGATTAAAACAACGGATAGCTAATACGGGCGTAGACACAATATCCTATTCTTTTACACTAAGAAGATATTTGCGTTGATGACGTCTAATTTTATAGCTGTCAATAGAAACAGGGCGTCTTTAGTACCGCGAGCAATAGATGTTATTTCCAGCCAGCTAATTACTAAATTAATAAAAGAATGCCCGTTAAAAGGAATTTTTCCTTCGATGAATCGACATTTTGGTTTTAAGCACTGCAACCAATTTGGGGTAATAAAAATGCGGTACATATATCTTAGCAGTCTCTGGATTTTCAATTTCTCGCATAAATTTATCAAAAGAAATAAATTCTACACTTTCCAATTCACTCTTTTGGATATTCGTGGGAAGGTCGTCCATCTCTAAAAGGTAAACATATTGAAATTCATTTTCCAAAAAGCCTTTTTTTACTTCTACGCTATCCCTCCAAATAAAAATCGGTTCTAAATCGCTGAACTTGATAGGTATTCCGAGCTCCTCATGAAACTCTCTAAGCGCAGCGTTTTCCACAGATTCTCCCGCATCAACATGGCCCGCAGCTGAGATATCAAATCTTCCCGGATAACTTTCTTTCTCCAAGCTTCTTTTTTGCAGTAATACTTCTCTTCTTTTGGGGGAATATACCCATATCTGCACTGAAGCATGCCAAAGACCGTCTTTATGTATTATTTCACGGGGCATGGTTATTCCAGTCTTATCTCCCCGTTCATTTAAAACATCTATTAACTCTTCAGTCATTTTATTTAGTACTGCCAATAACATATAAAGGAAAGCGGATTTCGGGAAAGTAAAAACAAATCTTAGGCCAGATCCCGATTATTAGTTCTAATTTAACTTTATATTTTAGTTCTGTGCAATTAAATTATTTACGGTAATCACAGCACATCGCCTATAAATGAGCTAATATGGGGTTAGAAAACTTGAAGATTAAGTACGCCACGACTGAGGATATGCCAATAGTCAGAACTCTCTGGGATAAGCTGGACTTGCATATCTACGGAAAACCGCAGAAAATTATAAGTTATGCCGTTGAGGCAATAAGCAACCTTGAGCGGCTTGTTGGTAAACCAGTATATGAGCATATTAAAGTCTGCGAGCTAAACGGTGCGGTTGCCGGTGTTGCGTGTCTTATAACGCTTCCAGAAAGGCTATTTGGCAGTAAAAGCAAGGGTTACATCTTCCATGTTTATACCGAGGAAGCGTGCCGGGGGGAAGGCGTTGCGTCTGTGCTCATAGAAGACCTGGTTCGGGTTGCCACTGGTGCAGGTTGTCATAGTGTATTTTTATACTGCAGGCCGGAATTAATCCCTTTTTATAGGAGGTTCTCATTCGAAGTCGAGGGAGATGGCGACGATCTTTATAGTCTGAGTCAAGACATGTACAAGATGGTCTTACAGTTAAAATAAAAGCGCGTCAGATCTATTAAAATGGACGGACCTAGTCTTTTAGAGTCGCATTTGAAAATTCAGCTCACTTACAAGCCCGTTTTGAATAGTAATCCGATGCAGTTTCTTATTTTTTATTGTAGGTTATTTGTTCCATGCCAAGCTGCTTCCGCAGTTCGTTTACCCTGAATGTCAGTTCGTATTCTTCGACGGGGTACAGACCCTCACTCCAGTAAAGCCGTTCCTGAAGACCGCAAAGTGTTTTTCGCAGGTCTTCTTTTTCTATTTCACTATTTATGTGCCTATTGGTTTCGAGCTTGTCCGTTATGTTCCTCATCGCCTCGTTCATGTATTTTCCATCCCTTTTTAACAGCTTTAGTTTTAGCCAATCCCTTGCATGTACAACTGCTTCAGCAGCAAGTGTCCCTAACGGCTTATCAAAGTATAATCCTGCCAGTCTTGTTACATCAAGGAGAAGGTACGCACCCGCAACCAAAAATGCCTGTTCGGGTACCATTATAGAGAATACCGGCGCTGTAAACTGTGAACCAGGAGCCAGGCCATTGAAGGTCATATTCTGAACGTACGAAAGCGTCGGCTGGCTTACCAGATATGCACCTAGTATGCCCTCATATGCGACAGATATGATGTTGGCAAGTCTTTCATTGAAATATTTATGTCCTTTCTTTATTTGGGGATAGGATTCCGCAGGCATTACCCCAACCGGCAGGAGATTATATGCAGTTCCGATTATTTTTTCTAAGTCATCCTTCAGCTTCTTATTCGCCAATTTCTTGCACTCTTCCTCTATTATCTGTTCTTCCGGTTTACTATGAAGTTCCATTTTATGCCTGCATCACCGACATGAGTACATCGAGGTTCGAAACTGAAACGGCATTATTTTCTCGGTATATAGATCTTCCATTGGCAGTTAGGATCTTGCGGTTATAGTCCGTATCTGACACCACTATTTTCTGGCCACCAACGCCAGGAATTGCGCCCATCCTAGAATTCAGGCGTGGCACAGAGCCAAGCCGTCCGGTTTCTATTAATTTTAATGCTATATATCTATCCTGGCGAATCGGTTTATTTTCGATCGCTGATCTGACAGCTACGTACATGCTTGACAGCACCGTGTCATCATCAGCCGGTGACTCTACGGCTATGTGAATATTATACCTTGACAAGTCGGTATGCCAAAATAATGGTGCCAACAGCTTAACATATCGGGCTTCATCTATGCCGCTGCCGTCACTAGCAGTTATACTTATCTTCCCTTTCTCTCCATCCGCGACTCGCTTTGCGAGTGCAGTGGTCCTCATTGCATACCCGACGTAATCCTCACTTCGTATGTATGCACTGTAATCCTCATTGTGGTTTTTATCGAACCTGGCTTTCCCGGCAGATGAGTCGTTTAAAACCGTATCATGATAACTTATGAGTGCATGCACTACACCGACTTCACTTCCCTCGCCAGGTTTAAATGCATGTTCAAGCGAAAAATCGCGCAGCCTCTCCGTAAGAGGTGTTTGTACAAAAGAAAGATAGTCTCTTTCAACGTCCAATAGGTGCTGCAGCCCCACACTATCCGAACCTCTTTCTTTGGCGACGGTTTGCGCCCTTTCGATTACGCTGATTACTCCCCTGTCTATCCTTAACTCACCTGCATTTCCAGCGAGTCTGGAACAGTAATCAAGAAGCTCTTTCCAGGCATCCGATTTCCAGGGGATATTGCCGCCCTGGCTCGACTTAAATCTCAAGTAAAGTGCCATGTGGCGCTCATTATAAGTGTTCCTTTTTATCTCATTTTTAACATACAGGTTCACGGCGTAATTCAGCCTGTTCCTGAGTGACTCCTCAAGCTCTGAAGTCTTTTCTGTGTTTAATCCAAACGAATGGTAAACATAACAGAATTTTCGTATCTTAAGGTTTGCAAGGTCGACGTATTTCTCTTCAATTTGCTGTGCCAATGCATGCTGAACCTCCTTTGAGAGGGCATTGAGGTTCTCGACTACAAAAACACCCTCATTAGCCGTCAAAAGGTCTCCAACACTGCGAAGTTTGAACTGTGGCGATATATCTTTTGCATCCTTGTCGTAAGATCCTATTAAACTCTCAAGAGATTCTGCACCTTTGTACGTCCGTGGCATATCACTCCCTAATGATAATCGTTTCAGATCGTTATTCTTATTCTTACTGAAAAATCTCTTCACAAAATAGCCAAGTGTGGCAGCCATGCCGATAACCGATGCGTAAGCGAGGTAGATTAGCTCAGAGACGACTCCCTCGGTAACCCACGTTAGTGAATCTACCCCAAAATATTCAGCAAGATAGTAATTGGATATGATTATATTGGCAAGGGCGACACCTATGAAGGCACCTGTTGTATATAGTGCGCCCTTTATCCCGTAGTGCTTCAGCTTTCTCATCTGAGCCTGTTCTCTCTCGAACTTATCTATGTCCTCCTTACCGTTAGGGGAAGATTTGTCTACAAGTAAAAATTCAAGTGACGAATCTTTATCGTATTTTGTATAGTAATCCCTTCCAGTGATTCCAAACGAATCCCTCAGCATGTAAAAAAGTTCTTTTTCCGCCTTCTGCTGCAGCGTTTTTGTGCCACCGTAAGGACCGCTTCTGACTATCATCGGCATTGCGGGAAATTCCCGGGCAAGTATATCTATAATGGAATCGCCGAAAGGATAATCCTCTTTCTTTCCTTCGCTTTCCAGTTTTTCCCGTGCCAAGTGCATTTTTCTAAATTGTGAGAGAACCCAATATACGCGTTTAATCGCAACGTCTTTTTCTTCCTCATGTCCTACTATTTCGTCAAATGGATTGTACTGGAAACGCGAATTTAGCGCTTCCTCCTCTGTTTCCGGTTTATGCAGGATGTTCGGCAGCTGGGAGGTGTCTTTGAAATGGTTTAGCCAGAAATCGTTATCTGCAATAATATCAGATAAAGTAATTTTTTTATGAGTAATCTGAGTAGCAGTCGGTTTTAGCCCTCCCATCCTATTGTTTTGAAGAGACTTCCTATTTAAGGTTTTACGCGTGGAAAAACATATATTTATTACAAATTTGTCCGTAATTTGGGCAGAATCAACGCTTATATACAACCTTATATCACTATACTAAAATGAGACGCTGGTTTCCAGTCATAAAGCATGCCATAGCAGACATTAAGGCCAAGAGAACAAAATCCGCCGCTAAGAGGCGTGCGCTTGAGGATTTGATAGCCGAGAGTCAAACGATTCTGGATGTCTTTGGAACAGAGACGGATAAAACTGGTAACAATGTATTTTTTATGTTTAAGCGCTATGAGAACAACGATCTTAAGTTGACCGGTACTTTCACTTATTCACAGCCGTATACCTCCTTTGGATCTGTAACAGGCATCGCTACCAGAAAGATTGCTATAGAATATAAGGGAGAGACCGTATTTGAGACAGATGACTATAGGGGAAAATTATACAATTACAATGCAAAGATAAATCCAGATGCTGACTGGAGAGTAAAGTTGGATTCTCTGTACCTCTCCGCGCTTGAAAAAACTGTCGATGATTCTTGTAAGTACATTGAGACGCTCTTGGGCAGCTAGATAGACAGGCAAGCATTCTGTCATACCCAAAATAAGGTTTTATTTACACGAGTGCTTTATAGGTTTATGGCCAAGATAGCACTTAGTAATTATTTTTCTGAGATTTATACTCCAGGGGAATTTCCAAGATTCAAAGTACTGATAGACGGAAAGTGGACAAAAACCAAAGAAAAAATTGATGTTATAACGCCTATCGACAGCACGAAGATTGCGGAGATAGGGAGCGTAAACAACGATGAAATAAAGGCCGCTTTGGATTCTGCCGAAAGAAACAAGAACAAAATAAGGGACATGGCTGCAATCGACCGCATAGAACTTATAAATGCGGTGAGAAAAGAGCTCGCCATGCACAAGGACGAAATCGCAAGCGTGCTTGTTACTGAATCTGGAAAAGCTTTACAGGCAGCCAACGGCGAAATAAATGCAGCACTGGAGAGGATGCGTCTTAGTATGGAAGACTCCAGAAAGATAATGGGCGAGTACATGCCTGGGGACTGGTCGAGTGATACTGCCCAGAAGATAGCCCTCGTTATAAGGGAACCAATCGGGGTCGTGCTCGGCATCTCGCCATTCAATTATCCTGTCTATACCTCAATAGCAAAGGTGCTGCCAGCTCTTCTTGCAGGCAACTCTGTAATCCTAAAACCGCCAAGTGCAGATCCGCTCGCATTCTTGATGTGTGCCGAAATATTTAGGAAGGTCGGTGTTCCTTCCGGAACGCTGCAGGTGATAACTGGCAGCGGTGAGGAGACAGGGGACATTCTTGTAAAAAGTGATAAGATAAACATGATAAGTTTTACGGGCAGTACACCGGTCGGCAAGCATATTTCATCGATAGCCGGTCTGAAAAAGGTGCATCTTGAGCTGGGCGGAAAAGCAGCCGCCATAGTGCTTGACGATGCCGACCTGGAACTTGCCGCAAAAGAGTGTGTAAAAGGATCACTAGAATTGTCCGGGCAGAGATGCGATGCTATAAGCAGAATACTAGTTACCGAAAAAGTGTATAAAAAATTTATAGAAGGCGTTAAAAGACACTTGGCAGATTACAGATTCGGTAATCCTCTTAAAGACAAAGAGGTTACCCTCGGGCCAACGATAAGCCAAAAGGCAGCTGTGAGGATAGACGGCATGGTTAAAGATGCGGTAAAGAAGGGCGCAAAATTATTGGCAGGTGGGAAATTCAAGGATGCATACTATGAGCCTACACTGTTAGTGGATGTACCGTTAAACTCGGAAATCGCCCACGAAGAGACGTTTGGACCTGTAGTAACCGTCATAAAAATAAAGGATAGAGAGGATGCTATAAAAATATCAAATGGGTCAAAGTACGGGTTGGATTCTTGTGTTTTCACTGAAGATTTTTACAGTGCCTGGGAGGTAATGAAGTCATTGCAGACCGGAAATGTCACGCTTAATTCTGCGCCGTCGCACGGGACTGCATATTTCCCATTCGGCGGGATAAAGGACTCCGGTCAGGGGAAGGAAGGCGTAGGGTACAGCATAGAAGAAATGACTGTCCTGAAAACAATAGTCCTTAACTTGGCGCCAAAGAACCTGGGCAAGAAATACTCCGGTAAGTTCAAGGACTAGAATTATAATCTCAGATAGAAAAATTTAAAAGATTGCCAAATATTTTTACTTGTATTTTATAGGGAAAAGGAAAATGAATTCTCGAGGAATTGTTGAAGGAGTCCCTAAGTGATATACTATTTAAATAGATTAGACTATATGAGTCTATAGATATGGCAATGCAAAAGTGGGAAAGGGCATTTGAATTAGGTACGGTTGGAGTAGTTCTATTCATAGGACTGGTATCAATGTTCTACAGCTGGATTGACAGTGCCTTTGGAGGCAAGGTTAATATTTATCTTCTGACGGCAACCGCAGCAATTGCAACGGCTCTTATAGTCTATATCATCTACCGATTCGATAAAAATTGAGGATTATGCGGATAAAGAGAAGATACGTTCTCGTATACATGAGTGGCGTAGATAACAGGGATGAATTCGAGAAAAGGCTTTTTGCAACCGTGAATAGGCTTTCACCTTTGTTTGCGATAAAAGCAAATCTAAGGACAATAAAGGAGCTATACATGGGGGCGAAGGACGGGATTCTCGGAGTGATAAGCGTTAACAATGAATATAAATATGAAGCTATCTTTATACTATCGTTGATAGGTAAGTTTTATAAATCGAATCTGCTTACATTGAAAAGTAGTGGCAGTCTAAAAAGTATAAAACTGGAGGAAACTAGACATGGAACAAGCACCAAATGACTTGATGGGTTACGATCGCGCAATTACGCTATTTAGTCCAGATGGTAGACTTTTACAGGTCGAATACGCAAGGAAAACCGTCTCACAAGGTTCAGCTGCGCTGGCGCTGGTCGGTAAGGAGTCTGTAGTATTCGTAGCGGATAAAAAGATGCCAGAGGCTGGCTTGGGACTTATTGTAGCAGATAGCATTGAAAAGATATTCAAGGTAGAGGACAACGTAGCAGCTGCAATCTCAGGTATGATAGCCGATGGACGCATGCTGGTAGAAAAAGCACAGGTCGAGGCACAACAGCACCGCATGACATACAGTGAGCAGGTTGACATGTTACTGATGATAAAAAAGGTAAGTGCAGACATGCAGGCATTCACACAGTACGGCGGCGCAAGACCTTACGGTGTTAGTCTGTTGTTTGGCGGAATGAGAAATGGAGCACCTACATTGTTTATGCTTGAGCCAAGCGGCATATTCTTCCAGTTCAAGGCTGTAGCAATAGGCGCAAATTCGTCTGAAATAAACAAGGCACTCGAAGAAGGGTATAAAGACGCAATGGATACCGATACGCTCATAAAACTCGCAATAAAGTCACTTAAGACTGGCGGTGTCAAGCTGCATCCAGACAGATTTGAGATAGCAGTAGTAAACACGTCTGGTTTTAAGAAACTAAGCAAAGATGAGATTGCGGGATACCTTTAGATAATTATTATTTCATCATCTTATGGAAGATAGAGTGATTGCAAGGCTTCAGGTTAAAGACAAAAGATTCGAAATTTTTGTTGACTGTGAAAAAGCCATGCTCATTAGAGATGGAAAGAGCGCGGATATAAGTTCGGCACTGCTTGTTGACAGGATATTCAAAGACGTCAAAACTGGCGAGGTAGCCGGCAACTTAGAAAGCGTTTTCGGCACATCCGATGTAAAACGCATAGCAATGGAGATAATAAAGCGCGGCGAGGTACAGTTAAGCAGTGCTTATAGGGATAAACAGCTCTCCATGCTAAAAAACAGGATTATAGAAGAGATATCCTCCATGGCAATCGACGCCACCACTAATATACCAATTCCAAGAAAGCGCATAGAATTGGCGCTGCAGGAAGTGCATTGCAACTTCGACCTGAATAAACCCGAAAAGGAACAGGTGGAAGATATCCTTACGAGGCTAAAAAAGGTGCTTCCGATAAAGCTCGGGGAATTTTCTTATGCCGCAGATATACCGATTCAGTACTCAAACGAGGCAATGTTATATTTAAAAAGGTTAGCATCCATTAAAAGTAATACAAGAAACGAGAATGCAATGAGCGTCAATTTCTCGGTAAAGGCTGGAAACGAAGCCGAACTCTTGAATAAATTAAAAAGTGTGACGCACGGAAATGTAACGATAAAAAAACTTTAGAGATATGGTAAATGTAAAAAATTACGATGTTGTAACGCCGGGAGAACTGCTCTCAGATGATGGACGAGGAGGTCCTGGGACTTACTTAGAAGGGACACAAAACGTCTTTTCGAAGTATTTCGGGATGGTCCAGGTTAGCGACCGTGGTGTAAACGTTACCCCGCTTACGGGAGTATACAAGCCGCATGAGGGCGATGACATCATAGGTAAGGTAATAGAGGTCAGCAGCAAATACTGGGTGGTCGACATAGATGCGCCGTACTACACCAGACTGGATGCAAGAGATATTAACTTCAGGGCTGAACTAGATGAGCTCAACAGATATCTGGATATAGGGGATCTGATTTATGCACGTGTATTCAGAATCTACGCGAATAAAGCCGCAGATCTGTCGATGCGCGGTACAAAGTATGCAAAACTGCCGTCTAACATGATAGCAAAGATAGACCCTATGAAATTGCCGCGGCTCATAGGTAAAGAGGGCGCGATGATAAATCTGATTAAAAATGAAACACACTGTGAGATTGTCATAGGCCAGAATGGCGTAATATGGGTGGATGGGGAAGAAGAGAATAAAGCGATAGCACTCTCTGCAATAAAATTGGTAGAAGAAGAGTACCATAACCCGGATCTGCAGGAAAAGGTAAAGGAGTTGTTTGAACATGTACGAAGAAAGGTTTGATAAAAGGAAATTCGATGAATTGAGGCCTATGGAGGCTGAGACGGGAATAATACCAAATGCTAACGGTAGCGCAAGGTTCAAGATAGGAAACACAGAAGCTTATGCGGCGGTTTACGGTCCGCAAGAGGTTAAGCCAAAACACCTGGAGAAAGTTGACCGCGCAATAATTATGTGCAGATATGATATGATGCCATTTTCTGTCCCGGACAGGGCAAAACCTGGTTTTGATAGGCGTGATATGGAAATAAGCGAAGTAATAACCAATTCACTGAACCGTGCGGTAATACTAGAAGAAATGCCCAGATCGATGATAGATGTGCGTGTGTACGTAAGCCAGGCAGACGCAGGTACAAGATGCGCTAGTCTGACTGCTGCGGCAATGGCCTGTGCAGATGCAGGGTTGCCTATGAGGGATCTGGTAGCTGCAGTTGCCGCCGGAAAGATAGGCGACTCAATATGCTTAGACCTTACAAAGGAGGAAGAGGATTTCCATGAGGGTGGAGCTACTGACGTTCCCATTGGATTCCTGCCGTCAAAGAACGAGATAGTTCTGCTTCAGTTGGACGGCAAGGTAAGCAGGGAAGATCTGAAGAAGATAATTGAGATTGGCAAGATAGGCGCCGCCAAGATTTACGAGCTTCAAAAAGCCGCGCTGAAGAGGAGGTTTTCAAATGAAAGTCAAAGTTAGAGGAATATATTCAACTGCAATAACAAAACTGCTTATTGATGAAGGTGTAGAAATAACACAGGCCGCAGACGCGATAAAGGCGGCTCTGAAATTAAGTGATGAATCGGCACCAGATGTAATGATAGAAGATATGGAGATGAAGGAGGGCATATACGTTTACGGTTCCTCTCCGGGCAAGGTCATAGATACTCTAAAAAAACATCTGAAAGATAGTGTGTTCTTTAAGGAAGACATAGGCAAGATGTATTGCGGTATAATAAAAAACACGGACCAGAAATCGAAATCCATAGTAATCTCCCTTCCGGATGACGAAGAAGGCGTACTGGATCTCAAGAACTTCTGGGGTTACGTCAAGCCCGGTTCGAAGATACTTGTGCAGTCTAAAGGCACATACGACGGCAAGATAATGCTGTCTACGCAGTTAAGGATATTCGGTGAAGACGTTGTCATAATAAAGAATGGATTCACAAAGATGAGTAAGGGTATACGCTCGCACGAGGGGAGAGACAAGCTTTATGAGATTGCAAAAGGGCTTGACCTTAAGGACTGGGGGATATTATGGGTACAGGGTGCCGAGAACAAAGAAGAATCAGTGCTTAAACAGGAACTCAGCGACTTGATGCAAAAAGAGAAAGAGATAACCGAAAAATTCAATGGGTGTAATGAACCTGCCACACTGTACGAAGGCGTAGACAAATACTTCACGCTTTTTGACAAGGATGATAAAGCAAAGCTGGACAAGATCCGAAAATCAGTGATGCCAACGATACCAAACCACCATATACTCAAATCGGCCGGTTATACAATACTTACCGATTTTGCTGAGAATATTATGGGCAAAGGCTCCGATTCGGAGATGACAAAGAAGGTAAACGAAACCCTCTTGAGGTACGGTCCCACGAAGGGCAAGCTATACCGTATAATGTTCACGCGTCTTAACGGAACCTCTTACAAAGTCGATGGGATGCTGGACGATGTCAATATAAAAGATGAAAATGTAAAGGAATTAAAGATCAGCAGCAGGAATGACTGGGGTGAAAAGAGTTACACCATAGACGCCGATAAAAGTTATGTCACAATAAAACGCGGCGATTCGGAGGAGAGAGTCCTGACGCTTAAGCCAGAGATTTTCCCGAAATTCACAAAGATAGTGACTTTTGACGTTACTGCAAAACATGAGAACGGGAATGTAACAGTCCTAAATGAAGAGAGGATAGAAAAGCTGTTCAAAAAGGGTGAGATAAGCTCTGAATTGAAGACCAACCTTAAGAAATCATTAGGGGAAGCAAGCAAGATATGAGTCTCGAAAACTACGAGTATGTGAAGGAGATAGCCGCTGAGGCGATAAGGTTAGACGAGAGAAAGCCTATCGAGGGAAGGAAATTAACTATAAAAAATGGTGTGATAAACCACTCCGATGGCTCCGCATACCTTGAACTTGGCGGTACGAAAGTGCTGGCAGGGGTAAAAGTGCTGCCCGGAGAGCCATTTCCGGACCGTGCAGATGAAGGAGGGCTCATAGTCAATTTTGAGGCATCAGAACTTTGCACTAATTATCCATCGGACAGGATCATGTATTCCGTGGAGATCGCAAGAGTAACAGACAGAGGGATACGTGAATCAAATCTTATAGACCTGAAAAAATTAGTGATCGAGGTCGGTAAAAAGGTATTATTCGTTTACATCGATGTCTTCGCGCTAAATAATGAGGGAAACCTTTTGGACGCGTGCAATATCGCCGCACTCAGTGCGCTTCTAGATGCTAGGTATAAAATAGAAGGTCAGGAGCAGAAGCTTCCGCTCCCACTGGACTTCAATAAACTGGCAGTTAGCCATACTTTTGCAAAGGTAAATAATTCCATATTTTATGACCCTAGTGCCGTAGAAGAGAATGTCGCCAGTGCAAGACTCACTCTGGGCGTCGGGGAAAAAATAAATTCCATACAGAAGGGTGGCAGTGGCTTCTTCACTCCTGAAGAAGTGGATTTTTGTACTGGGAAAGCTTTTGAATTGAAGGATGCTACTAAGGATTTATTAATGAAACAGACTAAAAAGTAATATGGAAGAATACAACAAGTTTGAGAAGGCTAGGCTGATAGGTGCAAGGGCACTTCAGTTGGCTCTAGGTGCTCCGGCATTGGTCAAAGTAAACAAGAAAGAAGATCGTTATATCGACATCGCAAAAAAAGAGCTTGAGAAGGGTGTACTCCCTATCACCGTAAAAAGAAACTAAATAACAGTACAGGATGGCATTTGACAGTTTAGCTAGTAAGCTAAAGGATGGCATTAAAAAGCTTCTCGATTCTACTGGAAATGAAAAGGTCGAAGAGGTAATCTCGGAGATAAATAGGGCGCTTCTCGAAGGGGATGTTGACAAAAATGTCGTAGAAAATTTCATAAAGAAAATTAGGGCAGACATAAGCGCAAAAAAAGGCAAAGGGCTTCTAAGCCGTGAGCGCATAATAGACGTGATATACAACAACATGGTCGATATCCTCGGCTCGAATGAGGCTAAGGTAGAGATAAACACCGTACCTTACAAGATTCTCCTCGTAGGGCTCTTCGGTTCTGGTAAGACAACTACTGCCGCGAAGCTTGCAAATTATTACAAGAAGAGAGGTTACAGGGTGCTGCTTCTTGGGCTCGACACGTTCAGACCTGCGGCATTCGAGCAGTTGAACCAGCTCAGCAAGCAGATAAATGTAAAGGTGGCGGGGGGCGGAAAAGACCCTGTACAGATAATAAAGTCCAATTCAGCATCGTTCAAGAACTATGACGTAATAATAGGCGACAGCGCGGGAAGGGATGCACTGGACAACGACCTTGTAAAGGAGATCAAGGGAGTGAACGACGAGTTCAAGCCAAATAATGTTACCCTCGTTATTCCCGCAGATCTGGGGCAGAATGCCGGCATACAGGTAAAAGCATTCCACAACCTCCTTGGGATAAACAATATAATTCTAACAAAGACCGATGGTACTGCGAATGGAGGCGGAGCTCTTACTGCTGCGTACATAAGCGGCGCAAAGGTCGTGTTCATAACTACCGGTGAAAAAATGAATGAGATAGAGGACTTCGATCCAAAGAAATTCGTGTCCAAACTGCTCGGTCTTGAGGGCTTTGAGTCACTTTTGAAAAAGGCGGAAGAGGAAAACATAAAGATAAATGAGGAAAGTGTCAAGAAGGTCATAAAAGGGGAATTCAATCTTATGGATGTTTACGATCAGTATGCAAACACCAAAAAACTTGGTCCGTTGGATAAATTGAGCAGCCTTATACCGGGTCTTCCAAGTTCCGGAAGCACGAGGGAGCTCATTGAAAGGCAGGGAGAAAACATAGGGAAATTCACGACGATAATGGACTCCATGACGAAAAAGGAACTGGAGGAGCCGAACACGATAAACGCCCAGAGAATGAAAAGAATAGCGAAAGGGAGCGGACAGAGCGAAGACCTAGTACGGGAACTGCTCGACCAATACAGGAAAATGAAGACTGTGATGAAAATGTCTGGTAACAAGCAGGTCGCAAATCTTATGAAGAGGTTCGGAATAAAGTTATGAAATGTTCAGTTTGCGGTAAGGAGATAGAGACGACTTTCCTCGGCAAGATAAATGGCAATTACGTCAAGTCCGCCGGCAAGGCCTACTCCGTTTGCAGCTCATGTTTTAAAGTCAATAAAGAAACCATAAAAACTAAAATTAATAAATAGTGCCGGACTAAATTGCTTAAGTGGGCCCGTGGCTTAGCATGGATATAGCGGCGGACTTCTAATCCGCATGTCGCAGGTTCAAATCCTGCCGGGCCCATCCTAATACACAATCTTTTCTGAAAATAGCCTTTACAATTGTAGGTAAGCTTTTACTCTTTTATACTCTCTCTAAATAATGGCTATTGTTTCCTTTGTAGACTATCGTTCCTATAAAAGGTTCATCTTTGGAATATAAAGTGGATTGATACGCTTGATTTAAAATTATAGAAGCCATATCTGCAACGGATTTATTATTATATTTATTACCTTGGTATGTCGTTTTCATAGTGTACCTAATTCCCGCGGACTTCGCCTCACGTGCGATTTCTCTTAACTCCGGATCATTAAAGGATTCTGGATGTACTCCTTCCGTCAAAATGAGTTTCAAATCAACGGGCATTCCCACCAGTTTTTTGATATATGATAATTCGCGGCTTACCCTCTTTTTTGTAGCGCCACAATCAAAAAAGGCGTATGCACAGACGTTGGTGGCTTTCTCACCGATGACCTGATTGCGGTCCAAAACTTCATATAAGCTGTTTAATGACTTCTTTACCATGCCTTTATTAGATAATAACCTATATATAAAGGTTTCTTTACTATAAAATAGTGAAATATTAATTAATGCTATTTTGGGACGAACAGAAAGGTCATTCAAACGTCAAATATAATAGATTCGCAATTTATCAATCTATCTTTCCAGATTATGCCGATCGTTAAATATTTATATACCGAAACTAATTTCACTATAAATGCCTAGCGTGTCTCATAGCAACCTAGAAATTCTTTTGAACAAAAAAGGAAGAGAAGCTTACAGTGAAGTATTAAAATTATTATCACTGAGTCTCATCAGCGATGACCCGTTTAATGAGTTGGAGCTCTATCTAGTTTTGAATGGACTTAAGCCGGCCGCAAGATTTGAACTCGATGTAATAGCTTGCAAAGAAAAAGAAAAGATAGAAAAAGCTAAGTTAGCTAGAGACGATAAAGTCAAGTCTTTAAAACTAGGGTTAGATGAACTTAGCTTGCCATATTCTGTAACGAATGAAGTAAAAGATTATATGGACAGTATAGGGGCCTATTATAATCTGATTAGTGTTTACATTGCCTCCAATCGGAAAAACCTTGAGATGTTGGTAAATGCAAATAATGATGAAGAGGAAGGCATTGCACTTGGATACCCTGCAGAGGCGGTAAAGGCATTCGGAAATACCATAAATGGAGAAGAACGCAACGGGACATATCTGGTAAATTCAATGCAGAACGCGGAGAACGCGGGAATCTCGATTCCTAGCTGGCTTGCGTACATAAGTTTTGTTCCAGAACAGTTAGATCTGGTCAGCGGTAAAATTTCAAAGAGCAGCGAAACCCTTGGTAACAAGTATCAGGAGTTCGTAAGAGCCAATAATCCCGAACTAGCTAAAAGAGTGGAGGCGCGTTTCTATAAACTCGTATCTTCTATGCGTGGAGATAATAATGAAACGTAATGGATTTAAATCTGGAATGGAAAGGCAGCTAAGTTTATTTTTAGATAGTGCTCTTTCTATGAGTCCTAATCTGGTATTGAGTATAAATAGGAAATGTCTATTTTATAGCTAATATGAAAAACATAAAAATATGGGTACTTGGTGTAAAACAAGAAGACACGTTGCACGATACGAAGGTTGCTGAGGCTTCCTTAGAAAAAGCGTACCTGCTAAATGAACTGATGTTTCCAGGGACGAAACCGCAATTTAAATTGGTTCTTTGTTATACCCGAAAGAGTTACGATGGAGAACTTAAAAGAAGAACTCAGCGATGGGAATCGGGCATGTCTAATAAAAAAAGAATAATTACTTTCGCTCCCTCCGTATATAATCGGATAACAAACAATAAGATGGGCTTTTATCAGGTCGTGTTACACGAGACAAACCATATATTTTACATGAATTTCGTTGGTGCATTTACACCACAGTGGCTTATGGAAGGAGTGGCTTCTTTGGTAGACGGCAGTGATAAATACTACAAGTGGACTGGCAAACCTGACATTAATAGTCTAGCATTTTCCCTTAAAGGGAGCGATAGGCGCGGGAAGAAAGATTTTGATATAACCGAATTTTATAGGAGTTCGTACCTAGCTACAAAAAGAATAGTTAACGAGATAGGTGTAAAGAGATTGATATCCTTGTTGAAAGAGTACTCTAAACAGCCGATAAAGAAAAACTACGAGAGACTATTCTATGACTTCTTGCACAAAATGCAAGTCTTTGACTAAATTTCATCAGATAAACTGGGTTAAGGTAAAGTAGCAATGACAGTCAACCAGACATCATCTCGTCTTCGCAGCGTAATAATCTTAAAACCAGCTCTTTCTACAAGATTTTTCAAGCTATTCTCAGTGTAATAAGAAAAGAATCTTTTGGTGCCATCCGGATAAGATTTGTATCGCTCTCCATCGCCTTCTTGTACAGAAACAAATAAAATACCACCTTGTTTCAATACACGTTTAAATCCTTTTAAAACAAATGCAGCCTCTTCGTGCCGCACATGCAAAAGACTTGCACAGCACCAGATTCCATCAAAACTCTTGTCTTTAAAAGAAAGTTTAAGCATGTCCATGAGCATGAATTGCGCGAGAGGCACTTTTTCTGCTAGCTTAAGCATGCCTAATGATGCATCAATTCCAATTACATTAAAACCATTTTCTGCAAAATGCTTGGAGTCTCTTCCAAAACCGCATCCAACATCCAAGACCTTCTTTCCGTGTATACCGCCTTCAAATTCACCATACTCTTTTTTCCAGAAATTTTTAGAGTTATGTTTGGACTCATAAATTTTGCTATTTTTATTATAGGCATCTATTGTTATTTTGTCACTCATTTGATTCATTGAACCGCCGGATATTAAAGAGTGTACTTTTCAGTACTTATCACTCTCTAAAAAATAGCTGCCCCTGCCCAGATTTGAACTGGGGTCACCGGCTTCGCAGGCCAGTATTCTATCCAAGCTAAACTACGGGAGCATATAGAACATACGGAGATAGGAATTAAATAACTTAAGTTTTGAGTACGCCTAAGCTATTTTTAGTCTTTCTTTTTCTTTCAGTATCGCGGCAATTCTCTTTTCTAGCGAAGGATGTGTAGAGAATAGGTTAAGCAAAGAGTGCGCGTTCAAATTATTCATAATAAATAGTGCAGAGAACGCGTTTGCAGAATTATTTGGAGAGTTCCGAGATGGAAAACCAATACTACTTCTAGATATCGATGCGTTTTTGTTGACAGGTTTACTTATCTTTTGAAGTGAAGAAATCAACTGATCTGGCTTTCTGAGCAGTTGAACACTGCCTATATCCGCGTCAGCTTCCCTGGACCTTGAAATTCCAAGCTGTACAAAAGTAGCGCCAAGCGGTATCAATATCGCGGAGACAAGGAGTAAAATACTAGTATTTCCATTTCGTTCATTCATGCCGCCGAAAAGCTCTGAAAATAGAATTATGTTGCCGATATAAGAAATAACCGTAGCTATGGTCGCTGCGATTGTGGACACCAAAACATCCTTGTGTGTTATATGGCTTATCTCATGGCCAAGAACTGCCTCCATCTCATCATCATTAAGCATGGAAAGAATGCTGTCTGTTGCGACTACCACGGCATGTTTCTCGTCTCTGCCCGTAGCGAATGCATTTGGCGTTGTGGACGGCATTATTCCCACCCGCGGCATAGGTATCTTCGCAGTCTCAGCGACCTTCTTAACAAGGTCATAAAACCTTGGATTGTCTTTCCGCTCTATCAGCTTCGTTTTGGTCATTTTTATTGCGAGGTAATCACACTTATAATACGAAAATATATTCATACCTATCGCTAGTGCAAAGAATATAGATGCCATTACCAGCATATCTCCTATAAGGTAACCAACAAGAGTTCCAAAACCCACAAGTATTAACGCGAGTACGCCGAACAATAATACTACTTTTACTGAGGACATAGCATTACATAGGATAAGCAATGTTTATAAAACTTTAAACTTAGGTCCTCTTCAGCAATAGCTCTAAAGATTTTCGGTAGTTGTTGTAATTATAACGGAAATTTTCTGCGAATGCCGCAAGCTGTATAGGGGACTTGACCTCATTTAAATCACCAGCAAAAGACACGAATAAGGACGGAACGCTATAATCGCTGCAAAGGCGCCCATTTATAAGGAAATTCTTGTATGTACGGAAAAAATCGGGTGATTCAACTAGGGATTTAAACTTGAATATTACGAATATTTTATTCTCTTTTAGTTTTGAGCAGAGTCCCTTATTGAGCAAAAAACCACTCTTTTCCAGATCCGTTACTGCATCCGCCTTTCCCTTTGTGATTACGAACTCGTAGTCGTCTCCTGCGTACATCTTAAGGTCGAACGGTTCAGGGTCGAGTACATTTCGGATAGAATCCTTCTCTGGACAGAATACTGCGCCAAAGCCAAGTGCTTTCAGCTCGTCTATAAGCGACTTATCGCGTTTTGAAATTAGATCGATATACATATAATCCTAAGCAAACAAAAGCTTATATATAAATAAGCTTAGAAGTGTATAATAACTAAAGAATTATGGCAGAGAAAGCTAACCCCATTGCAGATGCGCGCCTTTTTAAGGATATATATGTGTGCAGAAACTGTAACGCGAAGATAAGGATATCTAATCCAAAGCTTCTAAGGCCAGTGCAGGTAAGGTGCAGGAATTGTGGTGCAAAAGTCCTTAGACCAAAGCATAAAGAATTGAGAAAGCTTAAGGTCTGAAACCTATGTCTCTTGAGAGTTTTTTCTACGCGAATGAAAATAACATATTCGCCCTGGCAGTCTTCATCATAATAGTTGCGTTTGTCTTGATAAACAGGAAACGATTTGCTGTTGAAGGAAAAGTTCTTTTCATATACAGAACAAAAATAGGCCTTAAGGTAATGGGGCGGTTATCCAGATACAGGCGTACCGTAAATATATTCGGAATCCTTGGTGTCTTTGCTGCGGTCGGCTCGATAGCGCTGATGGTATGGCTGTTGGTACCGTACCTTGGCGCAATGATATCTCATCCGTCCACTACTCCAGCTGGCGCTGAGTTGGTTTTGCCCGTAGCAGGCGTACCGGGTATAGCAGGTGTGCCGATCCTTTACTGGCTTTTGGCGCTTATAATAGCCGTAGCTCTTCACGAAGCGTCACACGGAGTTGTCGCCTTATCCAAAAAAATAAAGATAAAATCCTCAGGTTTTGGGTTTTTCCTTGCGTTTTTGCCGCTTGCATTCGTTGAACCAAATGAGAAACAGTTTTCTAAGGCCAAAAGATTTGACAGGTTGAAGATCCTAGCAGCAGGGTCCTTTACAAATGTTATACTTGGGGTAATCTTCTTGGTTGTTTATATTCTACTGTCAAATTATCTTGTGAGTGTACACGCAGTCTCGTTCTCACCGATAGTGCTTAATGTTCTGAGCGTGGTACACGGCGGCCCAGCCTACAATGCAAATCTCACTGCAGGAACGACTATAACCCAGATAAATGGCAAGCAATTCAATAGTTCAACGGCGGCAGAATCCTATCTCAGTGTGAATCCTGGCCAGTATGTAAACCTTACGTCCTCATCTGGTACGGTGTACCACATAAAAACAGCTTATAATGCTTCTATAAACACTACCTCGACGCACAGCTATATAGGGATAGGTGGAGAGTACGTGTGTATAGGCAATCAGTTCTTTATCTCACCAGTATCGTGTAATGCGTATCCTAACGGTGGCGCGCCTCCTCAGATAGTTTACTGGTTTGACGGGCTATTCCTGTGGATATCATTTATATCCCTCGGGTTGGGTCTTGCCAATTTTCTGCCCATATTCGGCATAACCGACGGGTGCAAGATAGTAAACGAACTTTTAGGTTATGTTGTAAAAGACAAAAAGAGACTTATTGGTTTGACAAATATAATCATAATAGCATTTTCGGCACTGTTTCTGCTTTTAACGCCACTGGGTACGCTGCTGTTTTCTGCCCTCTGAGCCGCCGGTACCTAGATAGCGTTATATACTTTGGTTACTGATAGATACACTATGGCCAAGAAAAAAACTTCAAGACCTTCTAAGAAAAGCGCGCATGAACAGAAGGCGAAGAAGTCAAAGCACATAAAATCGCATCCTGCTCAGAAAAAACCACAGAAGATAATAGTTAACGTAAAAAAGCTGCTCGCATTGGAGGAGGCGACAAAATACATTATAGACCTCAGCGGAGACAAGGGCCTTGAAATCTTTACATACCTGATAGATAAGGGGCCTATGGAAGAAAATCTTCTGGCCCGCAAGTTAAAGTTCGAAAAGGCGAATGCGATAAGAAAATTCCTTTACCGCCTTTACAACAAAAATCTCGTTTCCTACACAAAGAAGAAAAGGGGTGCAAAGGCGTGGTACACATATTACTGGAGAGCAAATCCGGAAAGACTTCTGTTTCTTATACAGAAAGAATATGAAGATGAGATAACGCAGGCGAAGAAATCCATAGACTTGAATAAGGCCAATGACTTTTACGTATGTGAAAACTGCAACAGACGCTACGAGCTCAACAAGGCGCTGGAGAATGACTTTAGGTGCTCTAACTGCAATGGTGTTTTAATGCACATTGAAACATCTGAGATAGTAAGCGACAAGCAGAATAGAATAGATTTTCTCAACGGAAAAATAAAAAAACTACTGGAACTGATAAAAGTGAAATAAGTCCCTATCCGACAGACACCAACTGGCAGTTATTGTTTACGTAAACTGTCTGAGGATTGCCGTTGCACAGTGATAAATTCGCATGTGTAGTGATTGCACATGAATACCCAAAGCTCATATTCTGCGCCGCGCAGAAACTGCTTCCATTATAGGATGGTCCGGATGTTATGTTCTGACATTTTAACTCACACAAGCCTATCGAGATAGAGCGATGATTTTCACCGGTATTTGTATAGAATAGTGCTGCAGCCACGACCATTACCACCAGAAAGAGCAATATTATCGTATTTGCCTTGTCCATGACAATATCTTTAGCACCCTTTCCTATAAATATTATTTGAATCTAGTGTCATTTTAATGCATTTATACCCGCACTCTTATTAGAGGTATATGGAGAGGAGAATATCTGCCATAATACTGCGGAATAACACAGTATTGCTAGTTAAATTAAAAGAGCAGGACAAGCTTATGCCACGAGCGACATGGGTCTTTCCTTTCTTATCATTAAGTGAGGATACCAGTCCCCGCAGGGAATTAAATAATTTCCTAAACAAGCTAGTCGTAAAATACGCGCTTACTGAAAAGATATTCAAGTATAATCCTAGTGAGAATCCAAAACTTACTTATTATCTTTACGTAGCAGAATATCGTGGCGGAGAACCGGAAGTGAGCACGTTCTTTCAGGCGTATAAATGGGTTCCGATAAAGGATATAACCGCATATTCAACATCTTTTATGGACGGGAATGTATCCAAGTACCTAAATGAGATAGCCGAAAAAGAAGAAGAGAACTTTGAAAATATTTAAGAACTATCCGTAGACTTCTGGGCTGCTTTGCTCCTCTTTTGGTTTTGTTGCTATCTTCTTTAGCATAGAATCTATTTTGGCCATAGTTTTTTTGTACTCCACGACAAGCTCTTGTGCGTCTACATTCATGCCAGATATGCTGTTTATCACTTGTATGAGCGCCGCTGCTGCGAGACCATCTGGTATTTCAGAGTGCGTTTCTGCCATCACTATTGTAAGTGGTAGGTTTTCGAGCTTAGCTCTAAGTGCAAGCACAGCATTCAAGCCTATCATTGCGCCTTCATCCAATTTTTTGGTTCCGGCAGGCTGCACACCATTCTTAGTTGAAACGTAATAAACATCACTTTCCGTTTTAGCCCGGTCGATTGCCAGTCCATCCAGAGCGATTATGCCCTTATAAGAGTTTTTTTTGCACAACTCGAATACTGCATCAACGAGCCCATCTACAGATTTTTGTGGCAGAGGAAACTGTGAAGTTATGAATATCACATCTCCTCCCCTCAATACACGTATCGGGAAACCGATTTCCCCGTTATTGACCACGGCTATTTGTTCTCCACTATTCAGATCAAGAAACCCTATCTGCCTTATCGCGCCTTTTTCCTCAAGGTATTGCATTGCGAGCAATGAGATGTAACCGACAGTCTGAAAGGCAGTGACTACATATTTTGCATCCTTCGGCTCCTTAACAAAAGAAAATTTTGCCATATACAAAGTTTGTACTTACAAATATAAATGCTTTAATCTGTCTAAATAGAAGGCAGCACTCTCAGAAGGATGTAGATAATGGTTGGATAGACATATATGAAATTTATTATAGTCATTCCAACGGCTAGCGCAAACACTGTAAACCAGATCCGTCTGCTCCAGTTGAATACCTTATAACCGTCCAAGGGGTTTATAGGCAGCATGTTAAAGGCGGCGAGGTAAAAGTTTATGTATGAACCGAAACTTGTAACTAAGAGAATGAATACGGCAATGTAGCCGGCAGAATGTGCCAATAAGTTTATAGAAAGCAGAAAAAGCCCGAAAAAGATAAAACCAAAGATAATGTTTATTTTTGGTCCCGCCAATGAGATTATCCCGTATCTCTTTGTAAAACCGTTAGGGTCTAAGTACTGCTCCCGTGGATCCGGTTCAAAATAAGTAGCTCCCGGCGCAGCGAATATCATCCCAAAAAGTGATGTTACTAATGCAAGCAGGATGCCCCATGGCCACATTATAAACGTAGCATGGTATCGATATTTCTGTGCGGTGAATTTGTGCATCAGTTCATGCATTATGAACCCGCATCCTAATACGACTGCAGATGCACAGAACGCAAGTGCAAATCCGATGCTGTAAATTCCAGAATCAAACGCGAAAGTGAATGCGAATGAAAGCACGATCCACGCGATAAGAATGTGTCCTACTTCCTGCTTAGTGAACCTATGGGAGATACCTCTGAGGCTATTCAGCAACCTCCTCTTTTTCTTGACTACGCGGACTCTTGGCATATACCTAATTTAAGCGCCGCCCTATATATACTCAATAACTGTTCCACCTCAAATAGGAAAACCTTTTCTTTAAGTAGGTCTTTATCCAAGCCGTTAAGCTTCTCCCTCAAAGACTCTTTTGAATGCACAGCCATTTTTTCGCGACTGTCCATTATAGCGGAATAAAGGTTCTTTTTTTTGTGCTGAAAGATAGCCCTGCAGAAGCTCAAAAAGCCCTCATCTATCCTTATATTTTTCGGTGTAATCTTTACGACCATTGAGTCCACAGACGGCGTCGGTTTAAAACAATTTTTGCTTACGTTCAGTAATTTTTCTGTAGTGGAGGTATACTGGCAGAATACTGAAAGCATCGAGTAATCCCGTATGCCCGGTATCGCGATCATCCTTTCACCGAACTCTTTCTGGTACATCAGGATTGCTATAGATCCAGGATGTTCGTTTAAAAAATATATTATCTTGGTTGTTATAGGCGAGGATATTGCGTAAGGGAGGTTAGATACCACCTTGTCTATGTCGCTGGCGAATTCTATATTAAGAGCGTCATCATTTATGAATTCTATATTATTCAAGTCCCGTAATTCCATCTTTGACGCGTCTATCAAGTTTAAATCCCGTTCTACAGCGTAAACCTTTTTAGTGCAGCTTGCGAGTTCGCGCGTAAGCCTGCCATCGCCACTCCCTATCTCTAGAATAACGTCATCCGGCTTCAATTCCGCTGCGGAGATTATCTTCTGCATTACGTTCTTATCCCTTAAGAAAACCTGCGTGTTCCTCATATAATTATCTTTAATATCTGTCCGTTTTTAACCGGCTCATCATTTTTTATTTTTAGATTCGTCCTGCAGTCTATTGCTCCCTTATATTTTTGGACTAAATCAGTGTGCACTATGCCGGCTACATCACGAGGGGTAGCGCTCTCCTTGACTATATACGCATCGGGAAGTATCCTGCCGCGCCCATCACAAAGTTTTTTTTCATCCTCAACTGTGAATATGACCTTATTTTTTGAGGTCTCAAGCACTAGGTGGTTTAATATCTCCTGTACGCCGGTGCTTCCGTTCTTTTTTATGATTTCTCCGACTATATCCAAGGCTCTTGTTTGATCTTTGTTAAGGTCTTTTGTAATCTTAAAATTGTTTTCAGGGTATTCTAGGAACCCGTGCTTTTCAGCCTCTTTGAGAGTCAGTTCAGCGGCCGCAGAACAGGGTATCAAATCATATTTGTATCGTGATTTTAACTTGTTCATCCGTTCCTTGAGATTATCGGTGGCATCCATCTTGTTGCATGCTATCACTATCGGTTTGTCATGGTCCAGAACAAATCTACTTATGCTTTCGGCGGAAAAATCATCCAGGGTTTTTACAGCATTTTTCTTAATCGCGTCTCTCACAGTCTCCGGTCTGAACTTTAGTCCGGATAGGCTCTTATACACTGCCTCAGAGATATCCTCATTGTTACGCACCCTTGACTTCAGGATTATTGATTTTATCCAAAGTACAAGTTCCCGTTCAACCATATCGATGTCTTTAGTAGGGTCATAATCAATTGCCGGCCCACCACTCTCATTGCTCTTGCCAGATATGTCTATTACTTCTATAAGCGCATCTGCTTCCATTGCCTCACTTAAAAACTTGTTGCCCAGTCCTTTTCCTGCGCTTGCACCTTCAATCAATCCTGCAACATCTATAACTTCCAGAGGCACTCTTCTTACGCCCCCCACACACGGTGAATTATGAGGATTGCATTTTGTATTAAACTCTTTTTCAGGGCAATGGACAGTAACATAGCCTATTCCACGATTTGGGTCTATAGTGGTAAATGGGCGATCTTCTATCTGCACTTCCTCAAGAGTCAGTGCCTTAAAGAAAGTACTTTTACCTACATTCGTTCTGCCGATTATGCCGACCTTCATATCGTTATTAAAATGGACGAAATAGAAATGCTCAGAATGATAAAAATAAGCGCATATTCGACCATTCTGATAAGATCTGCCTTTACAGAAGTATAAAATGCGGAAAGGCAAATATTTAGGATTATCATCACTGCACCCGTAATCATGTAAACTTCACTTCCGAAATTAAGTGAGAGTAGCAGCGCAGCGGCTTCTATAACTATAAAGAAAATATTAAAAAATCTGGTGACTTGCAAGCGTTCGGATAGCCCTTCTATTTCAGATTCCGTGTATACTCCTATGAGGTATCCTGCGGGTAATGACATGGAAACCAGCAGTAAAAACAGCGCATTAATTACCAATCCGAACATTAAATGTAATAGGGATAGTTTAATAAATATATATGCCGAGCCTTAAAACTCTAATATATGGTCAGATCCAACAAGCAAAAAAATGAGGAGGATATAGCTGCAGAGCATGTGGTGCTCGCCTCAAATAGTATTTATGCCATGTTTAGGTACGTTTCCAAATTTTTTATAAGTTTTGTCCTGAGCGTTCTTTTCGTGAGGTTCCTTGGAGCAACTAATTATGGTATTTTCTCGATAGCGACGCTGTACTGGAGCGTATTCTTAACAATAATGACGTTCGGTTTTGGATCCGCCGCGCAGTACGGAATATCAAGATACCGTGCAAAACGAAATAAGAAGGGCGCTGCATGGATATCGATTCACTATTTTTGGCTGCTCACAATCGGTACGATTATAGGATCAATTCTAATGTTTTTGCTTTCAAACCCGATAGCTGTAGCCTATCGTATTCCCCAGCTCTCATTATTGCTGCAGTTACTCGCGATAGGACTGGTCTTCTATTCGATAAGTGAAGGATTCTCAGACAGCGTATACGCTGCCTATCAGCAGATGAAATATACCTTTTTTAAAGGACTATTGTTTGACGCCCTGCGCATTGTGCAGGTGATAATTGTTATAATCGGGTTCGGTCTGGTAGGTGCCATCGCATTCTATACGGTCTTGTATATCATAACTGCCTCTGTGGGTATATATTTTATTTATAGGATAATAAAACCACTTGGAAAGCCGATTCCGATAAGCAAGGCCGAGCTTCATGGGCTAAATAGGTATAGCTCATTCACATATACCAGTAGTTTGATTGGACTATTCTATGGTCCCCTTATAACCTTGGTTTTAGGGTTTTTTGCCCCTGATGCGTCCTTCGTGAGTTTTTATAGAATAGGTCTTTTGATGGCAAGTTTGGTAACAATCCCCGCCAGTGCGCTCAGCACGCCGTTTTTCGCGACAATTACAAAATACTTCGATAGAAAACAATATGATAATCTTTATAGGGTGATGAATACCGTTTTAAGATATACTGCAATGGTGACTATTCCCCTTATAGTAGGTGCCCTTGTAGCCTCCAGGCAGATAATTCAGTACCTTTACCATGCATCACTTCTCGGCGCAGAGACACCGTTTATTATAATCTTAGGCGCTGCACTGGTATCAAGCTTATTCGGTCCGCTGACAAGTGTTATAAGTGCTATCGGGAAGCAGAAATATTTTATGTATGCGAGTATAGTTGGCGCAGTGATAGGCGTTACGTTAAATATCTTGCTCGTACCTCAATTTCTTGCAAACGGGGCCGCAGCAGTCTATCTGATATCTAACGTGAGCATAACCATTGTTATGTTATATTTCGTTTCAAGGTACATAGAATTAAGGCTCCCATACGTTGCAGTTCTTAAGAGTCTTCTTGCTTCACTGATAATGGCTGCCTTCATATACTTCGCTCTTAATTCGATGAGCACGCTCGCGCCATTGCCATTTGTTTTGATAGCTGGATTGATTGTTTACATTGTACTGATTTATATGATGAGACTTTTAACCGACAGGGATGTGGAATTCTTCTTAAGGCTTGGTAAAATGGACAAAATCATTAGTTATATACGTCGTAGATAAAAATGCTTTTATAAGACTATTGAGAATTTATCGGTATGAAGCTTAATGTTAAAGCGGTTGATTTAGAGTTTGATGAGAAATCGAAAAAATTATATTCAGAGGGAGAAGAAGTTCGAAGTTCTGTCAGACATCTAGACGAGATGAGAGATGTAATATTCAATAAGAATTTTATAAACGACAAAAATAAGAATGATATCTTGTACTATATGTTCCGGGCTGCAGGCCAGAATATGAATGACAGTGTATTTGAGGCGCACAATATGCGCTACGATGTAACAGTTATGAATGTTTATGATCTAGGCGGTGAATTTAATAAGACGCTGGGTCATTACCATCCGGTTGCAGTACAAAATCTTGCATACCCAGAATTGTACGAAGTGATTTCTGGAGAGGTACTATATATACTGCAGAAAGTTTGTGATGACGGGCATTATGATGTGAAGCTTATACACGCCAAAGCAGGCGATAAGGTCATAATGGAACCAAATTACGGTCACATTTCGATAAATATTGGTAAAAAGCCATTGGTAGAAGCAAATCTTGTCAATGCCAGATTTGAATCTATCTATGAACCAATCCGGAAAGCGGGAGGGGGTGCAGTATATGTGACCGATAAGAAGAGGGTAATACTCAACAAGAATTATAGTAACGTTTCTATAACTCACATCAATGCACCAAAAATAGATTTCTTGGATGAAAACAAAAGCATCTATGACGAATACCTGGCGCATCCAGAGCACTTCATATTTTTAAATAACCCAGAATTTCTGCTGTGGAAGCATGATGCATGGGAGTTATCCAGCCAACACTTTTAGATTTGCGTTCCAGAAAGATTTAAAAGCATAAAATCTTTCTTTATACTATTAAATCTCCTATGGCTGAAGACGATGAATTGAAGAGAATCGAGAATGAGATAGACCGGGCGGAGAATCGGGTAAATTCAGAAATAGAGAACGAGAATGAACGGTTACGGAGAGAAATAGGAGAGCTAAAAAAGGAACAGGAAAGATTAAAAAAACTTAAGGATGAAGGTAAGCGTCTGGATGAGATAAACCCCGCAAAGCGGGAGAAGATAACCGAGGTAGAGATACAGGTTAACTTTGACGGCATCACGAAATTCTTCAGACTTTTATATTTCATACTAATTCAGAAAAAGGTACTTTTTTACGTTTTGCTGATTATAGCGGTTATAATCGGCGTAGTGATAAGATCCGCCAGTTTACCTGCCTTAGGGGCTTCTCCTCTTATTGGGAACAACTTTTTAGGTATGGGGGGATCTCTAACTGGGCTTGATCCTTATATATTTTACATACAGACTAACAACATCGTAAATACCGGCAATGTGCCGACGATAAATCATATTGAGTATCTGCCGTTAGGTAAACCGTCTAGAACGGATGCATTACTGATATCATTTTTTGACGCGTATGTATTCAGGCTGATGCAACCTATCTTTCCCGCAGCCACTACAATGACATGGGCGATGATCTATCCGGTAATAGCTGCACTGCTTTCCACGCTGCTTCTGTTCTTGATATGTCTTGATTTATTTGAAAATCAGGGCGAAACAGTAAAGTATAGCATAGCAACCCTTAGTGCATTCATATTCCCGGTGTTTCAGACACTGCTTAATAGGACTACGGCGGGATTTTCAACAAAAGATGCCATGGGCTTTCTGTTCATACTTTTAGCGATATACTTTTTAATTAAGGCGCTGAAATCGAAAGACAGACGAACGAAGATAATGTACGGGTTTATGGTCGCACTGGCCACGGGGCTGGATGCAAACACAAGCGGTTTCTTCAAGTTTTTGACTTTCTTGATACCATTAGTCTACATAACACTGATACTTTTGGACCATGCTGACAAGGACGATTTATATTCATTTTTACCGTTCGGTCTTTTCATTCCATTCTGGGCCAGCTTTTTCACCGTCACTTCTTCAACCCTCACCGAAAGCATACAATATTATCCGATATACATTTGTTACGTCATGGTGCTCTTCAAGTTATTTGTATACGACAAATACAAGAGAAAGCTTAAGATACCCTTTGTCAATGCAGGTGTTTCTGTGGCAATATATAGCGGCATAGTAACCGCCGTGGCGCTTGGCGTCCTTGGACGGCTTCCTAGAGTCGTCGAATACATAATTACAAATATCCAATATCCATTGGGGATAGGCGTGATAAATCCGGTCACTCAGACTATCGCAGAATACGGACAAGTTACGCTTGCCGGGAGAATATGTGATGCAAGTGGTTTGACTGGTGTATGCGGGGATCCAAACACGATTAGTATCAACTTCATAATCTTATCCCTGGCAGGGATACTCCTGCTGTATTATTTTTTAAAGAGATTCAAGCACTGGTACGTTCCATTTTTGCTGGCGTTGCCTTTCATGTTGCTTTTATTCGGTGCTATTTATACGCCTGGTAATGGTGCGACATCGATGCTGGTTATGTTTATACTTGGAGCATTTATACCTGCTATATACATGTTATGGCATAGGCGGGAGCCGGGTGTAAAGAAGGCAGTACCAGTCATGATATTTTTAACTCTCGTTTCAATCATGCTGGCAGTATCGCTTTTCTTGTCGAACCAGACCTCCAATTACTACAAATACGGTCTATTCGGCATAGTGATTGTGTTCATTCTTGCAATGGCGTTTGATAAGATA
>JAJZNV010000022.1:0-45516 GCA_021852265.1 Nanobdellota archaeon | reverse complement strand
TTTAACTCTCGTTTCAATCATGCTGGCAGTATCGCTTTTCTTGTCGAACCAGACCTCCAATTACTACAAATACGGTCTATTCGGCATAGTGATTGTGTTCATTCTTGCAATGGCGTTTGATAAGATAGACTACGCCGAAAAGACAAGTAAAATATACATGGTTGCCTTCATATTCTTCCTGTTAGCCATGTTATTCTCAAATCTGGAGAATCAATTGCTTGAAGGAGTAGGTTTCGTCGGTGTTATAGTTGTGCCGTTTGCGGCAGTGCTCGTTCCTGCAGTGTTGGTGCGCCGTACTATGAAAACATTTAGGAGCCACAAATCATTGATGTGGACGATAAGCAGTATAATAATCATAGTTGCATTTTTGGTTATAGCAGTAGATTTGAACTCAAGCCTTAATACGTCATATATCGCATCACAACAGAGTGGTAGCGGGTTAGCACTATGGGGGCCTACCATGCAATGGATAAATTATAATACGCCAGTAAATTCGACGCTGCTTTCATGGTGGGATTATGGTTATTGGGAGGAAGCAATAGCTAATAGGACTACAGTTGCAGACGGGAGTAATTCGTACGGCTTTCAATCGATGATTGCTAAATACTTTTTTGAGGCTACTTCACCTTATCAGTATGCTACATTCCTTAATTTCATGCACAGGCCGACATACGCGGTTATAAGCGGAAGTGAGGTTGAAAAGTTCTCGGCAATCTCAACAATAGCCCTGAACTACACACAGTTTACACCTTTTGGTGAATCCCAAGTTGCACATAACCAAGGAACCATCTCCGCAGGAGATTACCAATATATAGCCGTTTTTGGCGGAAATAATACGGGCGTTGCCCCTCTCGAAGCGAATATGGTCATAAATGGAGTGCCGTGGAGTGCATCTAACACGTTGCTAGTAGAAGCAATAATACCGTTTAATTACACAAATAGCACTTATACACAAGGACCTCCATACGGAGTAGTATATAACGAGCTAACTCAGCAGGTCAGCAGCATCCTGCCATTGCGATATATGTGCGCATACAGTATCGGGTGTGGAATAGCGAATGCTAGCCAGAGTGCGATACCTGGTGCAGTGATGATGCTTAATGCAAATAACACAGCGAATCTTCATCTGGGTGGCTACCAAAATCTCCCAGGCGGATATGCAGTAGCACAGATTCCTCTCTCGTATTATGGTAACTCGCCAGGGCTGCTGTTCATGCCAGAGAAATCGCTCAACACGCTTTTCACAAAGCTTTACCTTTTGAATGAGACAGTTCCAGGATTCTCACTTGCATTCACCGATAACCTGCCGGTTAATTCGATATTGAGTATATCAAACCAGGTTCTTACGAATATAAACGTCTATAAAATAAATTACACGGCCCTCAGCGCCTATATGCTACAGCAACAACAGTGTTCTGTCGATGAATCCGCCACTAACTATTGCGCAAACTTAAGCTACCTACCAGCAGTTTTCTCGCAGAACAGTACGCTTATAGCAAATACCCAAATACCTTAGATAATTTTATGAAGATAATAATATCTGGACTTACTGCATCTGGTAAGTCGACTCTAGCAAAAGGGCTAAGTTCAGCACTTGGCATGGAGTACTTCTCTGGCAGTACAAAATTGAGGGAGTTTATGCCTCCAAAAGAGTTCGAATATTGGGAATCGCAGAAAGGCCTGGATGCGATAAAATTCCGACTCAAACACCCTAAATATGACAGGCTGCTCGATAATTTTATACTAAAGTACGTAAAAACGCATGACAATATTGTTCTTGACAGTTGGGTGGCCTCATGGAAAGTAAAGGATAGGGACGCGATAAAAATATATCTTAAGGTAGGTCTAGAAACAAGGGCTCGCAGGGTATCAGAGCGTGACAGTATAGATTACGATTCTGCACTTAGATTTATGAAAGAAAAAGATAAACTCTCCTCAAAAATATATTTCAATCTCTATAAAATCAAAATAGGAGGAGAGGACTTAATGCCATTCGATCTTGTAGTAAATTCGTCGGATTTTTCCATTGATGAATTAAGGGACCTTTGTCTCGGTTATATAGACAAGCGCAAACGGGCTATTTGATAAGGTTTTAATTAATGTAGGTTTAGAATAGGGATGAAACTTCCAATAGAGAATGTAAAACACGAGACCTTTACATTATACAACGAAACTACCGATGATAAGTACGGTTTTTATCCGGAAAAGCGCACTCTAAAGCAGAGAATTGATTCGGGTTTTATCCTTCTCGACAAACCGCCGCATGCAAGGTCCAAGACCGCTGCTGCAATTGCCAAAAAACTTATCTCCCCTTTAGGCGTCACGAAAGTGGGTTATTCCGGCACACTCGACCCAAACGTTACTGGTTTATTGCCACTCGCCATTAATAACGCAAATAAAGTTATATCCGTACTTCTTTTCGGCGGCAAGGAGTATGTTGCTTTGATGCACCTGCATAAAGAAGTAGAAGAAGAAAAACTTAAGAAAACATTCGAAAATTTCAGAGGGAAGATAATGCAGCTGCCACCCGTGAGATCTAGTGTTAAGCGTCAGTATAGAGAACGTGAGATATATTATTCCGAAATAATCGACATAGTAGATAAAAATGTCCTGTTTAAGATAGGCGTGCAATCTGGGACATATATACGTAAATTCATCTCCGATCTGGGAGATAAACTTGGTGTCGGGGCAAACATGGTGGAATTAAGAAGGACAAAGGTGTCTACCCTCTCAGAGAAAAACAATCTGGTAACCCTTCAGGACCTTGAAGACGCAATGTATTACTATGAAAAAGAAAATGATGAAGCGCTCATATCCTATGCGTTTCAAAATATAGAAACTGCAGTTGATTTCCTCCCGAAGGTGTACATATCCGATAGTGCAGTTGACGTAATCTGCCACGGTTCTCCTCTAGCGGTCCCAGGAATAGTAAAACTAAATAATTTTGAGTCGGGCGAGACTCTATCTCTTTCGACATTGAAGGGGGAGCTCATCGGGCTGGGAAAAGCAATTTTATCATCTAAAGACATACTTAACGGCGGAAAAGGCTTGGCAGTAAAGACCGACAGCGTGGTCATGAAACCCGGGATGTACCCAAAATACGAGAAGAAAAATATCACCGTAGCAACTTGAAATCTAGATTCAAAGTTTATAGATTAATAAATGAAAATAACGCTATAGTCTAATATCAAGCGGGGCAGTAGTCTAACTTGGTTATGATTCCGGTTTCGGGTGCCGGAGATTCTGGGTTCAAATCCCAGCCGCCCCAGTCCTTTAAGAATGTGTCGGGGCAAGAACTAGTTGCGAGAGCAATTTAAAAACATTTAAAAGCATCGCTGCACACACGAGAAGTGTAATATGTTTATAAGTTTTGGTGTACAATAAAGAGTTTGATGCGGAGGTAGCGAAGCGGTCAAACGCGTAAGGCTAAGGACCTTATGGCTCAGGCCTTCGAGGGTTCGAATCCCTCCTTCCGCAGTCGAGTTTAGCTCGTGTGATTAGATAGGTATAAATACTCTAAATTGGCTAACATATAGATATGTCAATAACTGGACGAGGTGCGCATAAAAGGTCTAGAAGAAGGCTTGCTCTTAGGGTTAAGGATAAGGGGCAGATAGACTTGAAAAAAGCACTCCAGACTTTCAATCTTGGAGACAAGGTAATTATAGACCCAAGCCCCTACTTCCAAAAAAATATACCACACCGCAGATTTTTTGGTATAAATGGCACAGTTCTGCAAAAGAAGGGAAAAGCATACACTATCGAAGTGATGCAGGGCAAGATGTGTAAAATGGTCGATATGCTCCCAATACACCTTAAGAAACTGTAAAATGGAATACGAAATAATAGACGAAAAGCTGATTAGTGAGACGGAACTAAAGGAGAAATATCTGGATTATATTGATACTAATTACGAAACCGGGAAAAAACTTGTTGAGCACATTAAGAAAAATGTAAAAGCGAATAATTTTGAGGAAGCATTCAATGATATTTTGGCACTTAACTTAGATATAAGAGAGGATTACATCAGAATGTTAGTCGATGTTGCCCCTTCTTCTATTGATCAAGTCAGAGCCATATTAGCACCCCTTAAATCGACTATAAAAGAAGACGATATAAAGAAAATTCTATCCGCATTAAAGAAGCATTTATAATCGAGGGCGGGCTAAAACTGGTATGGGAAAAGATGAATACGCGGATGTAATCGAATATCTCCCATATGGCATGCCAAATTCGCGTGATAGGCACCCTTCCGCTATAATATTAACCGATTCATTGTCACTTTTACTTGCCGCATTGAAAAAGGATGTAGTGGTAGAATCAGGCAAGAAAGTTTACATAGGCGAAAACAAGCGAGAAGAGATACATCATATAATAGAGCGGATAACGCCGGATAAACTTAATTCATCCGGTATGGACACTCTGAATAGTCTGATCCAGAAAGCAGTAATAGACAACGAGAAGAAATACATTGGTATAATAAACACACTTGGACCTATAAACGTTAGGCTGCACGCTCTGGAACTTATTCCAGGGATGGGTAAAAAAATGACCCAAAAGTTATTAGAGGAGAGAAAGAAGAAAGCGTTTGAATCCTATTCAGAACTCAACGAAAGGCTCCAGCTTTCCTCAAATATAGCCCGCGGGGTAGAGGGCAGAATATTTGAAGAAATGGAGAATAAAGACAAGTATAAGATATTTACGTGAGGGGTTGTAGTCTAATCCGGCAGAACAATTGGCTCCAGCTAGACTGGAAAAATGACCTTTTAGGGATGATTAGTAGAAACCAGTTGATCCAGGTTCAAATCCTGGCAGCCCCAAGTGTCAGCAGATAAATTATATATGAGACTCAATGCGGGGCATAAATTGCCTTATTTTGTACTTAAAGATGACTCCGGCAGCAGCGTAACCTCTGAAATGTTGTATGGCAACAAAACACTCCTTCTATTTTTAAAAGATGATGGGACACATTCTCATATAAAAGAGCTTTGGGACCTGAGAGACAATATCTCTAAACTAAAAGACACGGTGCCGACGGTTTACGTGGTATTGGACGGCAGTCCAGAAAGTCTTAGTGCGTTAAGGAATGAGAATAAACTCAATTTCTCCTTATTAAGCGATACGAAGAAAGAGTTTATCTCGGCTTGCGGACTAAAGAAAGTAACTGGTGGAGTAACCAATGCAGCAGTGTTTTTGGATTCGGACCTTAATGTTAGTAATATCATAAAAGTAAAAAACGCCCAGGATATGATGCCCGGAATTTTGAATTATGTCAGGGAAATTAAAGACAAAAAATCCAACTTGGCATAATAACCGCATAATTTGCTCAAATTTTGGCAAAATTAAGGGAAAATTCAGTAAATTATTTAAACTATATTGACAATAGCGTTGAGATGGGTGATAAGCCTCTAATCAGTGTTATAGTCCCAACTCATAATGAAGAGAGATACCTTGGCGACCTTCTAAAGTCGATAAAGGCGCAGACCTACAAAAATTATGAGGTTATAATAGGCGATTATAATTCTTCCGACAAGACCGCAAAGATAGCTAAGAAATATGGTGCGAAATTTTTAAGGACCACTAAGCGTGGCATTTCCGCCGGAAGGAATGTGGGTTTAAAAATTGCGAAAGGAGAGATAATTGCATTTATAGACGCAGATTATATATTGTCTAAAAAACTGTTTCATAACACTGTTTTGGCATTTGCAAAGAAGGAGAACCAGGATGTCGTGGCTATAGAACCGACCACACGCGTCAATAACAAGGACCTTAACCGTAGGGATAGGATAAAATTTAAGATATTAAGCAGATTGATAAATGTTTATAAAAGGATATCTTACAATTTCGATATACCTGCTGCGTATGGATGTGTTTTTTGCAGAGATGACGCCTTGTTTAAGGCAGGTAACTTTAATGAAGATATAGAGATATGTGAGGACAAGGAGCTATACTCTAGGATCAGGAAGCTCGGGCGTTTTATAATGATAAAAGATACTGCCAGGATGTCATATCGTAGACATGTAAAAGAGGGTACACTTAGGACAGGGCTTCTTTATTTTTATTCTATGATGGTCGTTCTGATTACAGGAAAATTTAAATCCAGGCATAAACCAGTCAGGGGAAAGCACGATTAAGCCGTTGAGTATTTCTCGGCGATCTTTTTTAGGGAATATGCGCTTTTTTTGAGCACCCTTTTTCCAGTTTTTTTATCGACGTATGCAACACCGAATTTCTTTGTATAACCGTAATTCCATTCAAAATTATCGAGAAGCGACCAATAATGGTATCCTAGTATAGGTACTCCCTCTTTTTTTGCATTTAGCAATGCTTCAAAATGTTCGGATATAAATCTGCTTTTTAGCTCCTCGTTCGTTGTCGCTATACCGTTTTCTGTGACCATTATTGGTTTCTTAAATCGGTTGTAATAATTCTCCACAAGGTAGTGCAAGCCATATGGATATATGCTCCATCCCATCTCATTTTGTGCCTTTTTTAATTTTAGGCTTAACAATAAATTCATGTCATGATAATAGTTTATCCCTATAAAATCGGCTTTCGTGTATTTTATAAATCTAATATTATAGAAATATTCCGAGAGGTGCAAAAATGGAATTATTCTCCTTGCTTTGCCAAAATAGATAAGATTATTGGCACACCCTGTCTGGTAGCCCTCTTTTTTTAGTAAATCGTACAATTCATTATTTAAGTGAATTAGGTTGTTGATCATGCGATATGCTTGTCTAAAAGAGCGTTTGAATGGCGGGTAAGCCTTGGTTAGGTACGATTTTAGGGCGTATACTACCGGTTCATTTATAGTGATCACATATTTTGCGTCAAGACCCTCATTTAATAGCGCTTTTACGTAATCTACAAAAATTGCGATATTTTTCTTCTTTTCAAATCCCCCAAGTTTATAAAACCACATCGGAAAAGTATAATGCCATAGTGTAGGAATCGGCTCTATGTAGTTTCTCTTTAGCTCGGAAATTAGTTCTTTGTAATGATCCACAGCTTCGAAATCAAGTAGATTACGTTTAGGCATTATCCTTGCAAATTCAATTGAAAATTTATAAGAGTTTAACTTTAATTTTTTCATTAAGTTTATATCATCCTTAAAATGATTATAGCTGTCACAGGCTATCCCAGATTTGTGTTTTAGTCTGCCGGAATTCTCAAAATACCACCAGTCACTGTTCTTGTTGTTTCCTTCAATTTGATGAGCAGATGTAGCAGTCCCTATCAGCATATAATAATATTATTTTTTATCTTAAATAATAATGTTTGCTTAGACAGAATTAACTTGATTGAATTGTTTTTTGAATAGTTCTCTATTAAATTTTGCACCAATAAATCTTACAATCTCATCTACATCTTCATACGCCGTTTGGATGCACGCCGTCGCGCCAGGGGAAGGGGTCATATTGAAGATAACATTGTTGCCGGTTATTTTTAATTCACCCATCAGTATCTTTCTCTTCTTTATGTCTATCACTTGTGGTCTTATCCCACCAGTGTTGTCTGCGAACTTAAGATCTGAATATTTAAGCGATGGCACAATTTTTCTTGCTTCATCTCTCAGGAAGCTATACTTGCCAATCACGGGAACACCGTATTTTATATTTTTTGCCATGATTCTTTTAATTTCTGGGTCAGAAAGCACAGATTTTATGCTAAACATAGCTTCGCCATTTAGTCCTGCAGTTTTAATATAAGCTGAAAACGTTTTAAAATTCCCTTTTTCAAGTAATGGCAATACGGTTGCAGTGGGACCGAATCTTGTTCTTTCCGGGAAATTAAGGTCTGGGTCGCCATGTACTGCTGCAAACGGGACTGAACCTTTTTCCACACGGTAAACCTTGCCGTTCAATACGTGAGGGGTGTAATAAAAACTGCCCCCTACCGAAAGAGTCGATAGGTTCTTTCCATAACCAAGCATCTTTGCGAAATAGAGGCTATATGTGCCTGCCGCAAATACAACTGTTCTTGTTGTGTAAGTGGCCTTGTTTGTGCTTAAAAGAAAGCCGTCGCTTGTTCTTTTAACTCGAGTTACTTCCGTGCCAAGGAGAATTTCCAGTCCGGTTTTTTTGCAGGATTTAGAGTGCTCCACAAAAGAGGTCGAGAGCTTACCAAAATCAACCATATAACCTTTCTCAGAATAAAGAGCGCCTATTTCTTCCGTCGGGTCTCTGTCCTCGGTTATTTTTGGTTCAATGGCAGTTATCTCATCTTTGGATAGGTACCTAAGCTCTGGAAAAAGTTCCCGCATTTCTTTTGAGAATCTTCTTTTTAAGAATTTCACCTCCTCTTCGCCAACACCGAGTAACATCTTGTGACACTTTTTAACAAGAGCTGCGTTTTCGCCCTCCGGTAGCTCGTTAAGGTACGCCAATAACATCTCTGAGGCATGTTTTGTTTCCCGCGCCTTTTCTAGAGTATAGTTGCTTTCTATATCTCCAAAATGAAGGGTCTGACTGTTGCTCTGGCTATTTGAATTTAATTCAGAAAAAGTAGGGTATTTCTCAACAAGCAGAATATTTTCGATGTTAGTATAATTCCTAAGAGTATACAGCAGGGCAGTTCCTGTCACTCCTCCGCCAACTATAACTACATCATATTGCATTTTCTCCATAAGATTATAAGAAGTATTTATGTATTTCAATAGCCGCTAAGCGGCAGATTTTGCCCTTTTCTGTTTTCAGATTCTTTTTTTGTCAAGTATGTAATTGACTATATCGATAGTCGATGCCGCAAGATAACGTTCTTGTCCTATAGATACTTTTTTCGCACCGTTTTTTAATAGCAGGTCTTCAAACTTTTTTGGTAAACCAACGTTATCACCAACAAAAAAAGATGGAGAACTGAATTTTAACTCTTCGATTGGATCCCCTTTTTCACTCAGCACGTACGTTTCTGATAAATCTTTAGAGAAGCCCTCTATTCCCTCTTTTTTGGATGAAATGCCAGGATGATCTTTTCCAGCCAATAAATTATTCAGTATGCTCCTCCATGTGTTCTCGTCTATTCTAACATCGTGTAAGGTTTTACCATCTACTGCTACATGGACAGGCGGAATAGGTGCGCCATACAAAAAGGCATGAAATTCCGTATCCCGTCTTATAGCGTGCGAGGCAAACATTGATGTAAATATGCACTGATAGACTATGTCAAGTCTTCCCGCATCCATTAATGAACCAACAAATGGTGCCGTTTGCCCTGTCCTTGAATATAAGATGAAACGTCTCATTTTAATGTTACCCATCTTGTAAATAAAAACTGAAATCTAGACATTTCATCATTAATTTCCTCTTTCATAAAGTATTTAAACACATACCATCATTTTAACTAAATATCTATAATATCCCGGATGCGTCAGAGTGCCGAATTTCGGTGCGTTGAAGACACGATTTCATATTATAGAAATAGAGAAGCATTCGATGCCTTCGCAGGCAGATGAGAGAAAGTGAGTGCATAAATTCATATTCATGCATGATGATGTCGACGCACAATTCCAGTTGATCCTGCTGGAGGTCACTGCTATTGGGATTCGCATGAGACATGCAAGTTATATCTGCTCGGTAAGAGTAGATGGCGTACGGCTGAGGCAACACATAGATAACGTACCGTAATGAGGAGGATACCCTCGGGAAACTGAGGTTAATACTCCATAGCAATAATCTCTGAAACGATTTTATTGTCAAAGGCTATTGTTAATACCATAATACACCGCATTACGATCGGTCTATGCCTGATTAGACTGTTGGTGAGGTAACGGCTCACCAAATCTAAAATCAGTAGGGGCCATGGAAGTGGTTTCCCCCAGAAGGGTACTTAGACAAGGACCCTAGCGCTACGGCGTGCAGCAGTTCCGAAAACTTTACAATGCGCGAAAGCGTGATAGGGGAATCCCAAGTGTTTCTTCTTTTTAAGAAGGAACTTTTGCCATGTTTTTAAATGGCATGGCGAATAAGGGCGGGGCAAACGGGTGCCAGCAGCCGCGGTAATACCCGTCGCCCGAGTGGTGACCATTATTATTGAGTCTAAAGCGTTCGTAGCTGGTCTGAATAGTTCGTGCTTAAATCGTTCAGTTTAACTGGACGACATGGTACGAATACTTTCAGACTAGAGGCCGGGAGGGGGAATGGGAACTTTCTAGGTAGGAGTAAAATCCTTTAATCTGGAAAAGACCACCAGTGGCGAAGGCGCATTCCCAGAACGGACCTGACGGTGAGGGACGAAGGCTAGGAGAACGAACCGGATTAGATACCCGGGTAGCCCTAGCAGTAAACGCTGCTTACTATACGTTGCATTTCCTTGAGGAAATGCAGTGTGACAGCGAAGGCGTTAAGTAAGCCACTTGGGGAGTATAATCGCAAGGTCGAAACTTAAAGGAATTGGCGGGGGAGCACAAAAACGGGTGAAATTTGCGGTTCAATTGGATTCAACTCCGGGAATCTTACCAGCAGCGACAGCAAGATGAAGGCCAGTCTGAAGAACTTGCCTAATGCGCTGAGAGGTGTTGCATGGCCATCATCAGTTAGTATCTTGAGACGTCCCGTTAAGTCGGGTAACTAACAAGACCCTCTTCCATATTTGCTAACGTATGATCCGTCATGAACGAGCAAAATATGGAGACAGCTTTCGAAAGGAAGAGGAAGGTGAGGGCGACGGTAGGTCAGTATGACCCTAATCCGCTGGGCTACACGCGAATTGCAATGGTAAAGCCAATGGGAAGCAACTCCGAAAGGAGGAGCCAATCCTCCAATCTTTACCCTAGTTCGAATCGAGGTTTGTAACTCAGCCTCGTGAACGTCGGAATCCGTAGTAACCGCGTTTCAACAAAGCGCGGTGAATACTTTCCTGCTCCTTGCACACACTGCCCGTCAAACCAGACAAGTTGGACCTAGATGAGACTGTCGTAATATAATGATAACCGAGTCTAGGTTCAGTGAGTAGGGTTAAGTCGCCACAAGGTAGCCGTACGGGAACGTGCGGCTGGATCACCTCCTTTTTTTATAAAATTAAATCAGTGAGGTCATATTTAAGTGCGTCGACATCATCATCATGTTCTTTTTGGATTAATTTAGATCTTTATGAGTTCAGTAAATCTAAATACTGTAGTCACAAGTGAAAAGTTGCCGTTGTAGCGAAATAGGTTGCTCTTGCAGCTCAGATTAATAATAGAATTTTTATTCAATTATATTTAAAAACAATAAAAAACTTATCTAAGGTGATCGTGGAGAATTATGCCAGTTAAATTGCCTAAAGAAACACTAGAATTTTTTAAAAATAATGAGTTGCAGGCAAGAATTTTCTTTGAGAAATATGCGCTAAGGGGCTTAGATGGTAACCAATTAGAAACTCTTCCGACTCAGATGTGGAAACGTATCTCGAAGGCGATAGCAAGCGTTGAGTCGTCTGACGAAGCGAAGAAAGAATTTGAAAAAAAATTCTATTGGCTTTTAGAAGATTTTAAATTCGTACCGGGTGGGAGGATATTATTCGGTGCGGGTTCAAATCATACCGCAACGCTTCTTAACTGTTATTATCTTCCATTAAAACATGACTCGATAGAAGGGATATACGACTGTGCAAAAGAAATGGCTAAAACTTACTCTTATGGAGGCGGTGTAGGCATAGACGTTTCTATCTTAAGACCTGTAGGAACACTAGTAAATAACGCTGCGAGATTTACAACAGGTGCCGTATCATTTATGGAGTTATACTCCGTAACGACTGGTTTGATAGGTCAACAGGGGCGCAGAGGCGCTCTTATGATTACAATGGATGTACACCATCCTGACATACAGGAATTTGTAATGGTGAAGGCAGACAAGGTGAGCGTAAGGTTTGCTAACATCAGCGTAAAATTATACGATGATTTCATGCATGCAGTCGAAAATGACAAGGATTACGAGCTTTATTTCAAAAATGATAGAGTGGAGAAAAGGACCACTATAAACGCAAGAGCGCTGTGGGATAAAATCGTAGACACTGCATTAAATACCGGTGATCCTGGCATAATGTTCTGGGACAGAATAAAACGAGAATCTCCAACCGAATATGATGAACGAATGTGCCTGAATGGAACAAATCCGTGCGGAGAGCAGCCTTTGCCGAATTATGGCGCATGCGATTTAGGTGCGATAAACTTGGATAAATTCGTGCTGGAGTCATTCACCGATAAGGCATCAGTGGATTGGGAAAACCTTGAAAAGACGGTTAGATATGGAGTTAGATTCCTGGATGATGTTTTAGATTACAGCTATTCTCGTCATGCGTTAAAAGCCCAGGCAGAACAAAGCATGTACGAAAGAAGGATAGGGTTAGGCGTTATGGGTCTCGCGAATATGTTGATAAATATGAAGATAAAATATGACTCTGATGCGGCAGTAACATTTGCTAATGAACTTTTTAGAAGATTAAAAGAGATAGCTTACGATGAAAGTTCAAATCTCTCCGTCTTAAAAGGCTCTTTTAAGGGATTTAATAGCGAAAAACATCTGGAGAGAGACTTCGTTAAAAGGCTATCCGACCAGTTAAAGAAAAAGATAGCGGAGAAAGGACTTAGAAATAGCTGCATACTGACAATTGCCCCGACCGGCAGTATATCAACTATGACCGGAGTAAGTGGCGGTGTGGAACCTGTGTATGCTCTTAGTTATATAAGAAGATCTGAATCGTTATCCGCCGAAAATTTTGAGGTCCTCGAACCTGTAGCAAATAACTATATGGTAAAATTTGGAATTAAGAATAAAAAAGACCTGCCTGACATATTTGTCGTTGCTCATAAAATTAATCCATTGTTCAGAGTAAAAATGCAGGCAACTATACAGCAGCACATAGACTCATCTATATCCTCTACTGTCAACCTTCCAGAAACTGCAGATAAGAGTGTTGTTGACAAAATATACATGTATGCATGGAAGCTCGGCTGCAAATCGATAACCGTTTATAGAGAAGGTTCAAAAAAGAATATCCTTACAGAGATAGAAGAGAAGGAGGACAGTGGCAATGCACTGGAGGAATCTGGTGCAGAAATGATGACAAAAGAGGAAACGCGGCCGTACATGATGATAGGCACCACAATTAAACTTCCGACTAACCAGGGCAATCTTTACGTCACGATAAATAAGAATGACGATGGTCAGATAAAAGAGATATTCATAAATATGGGGAGATCAGGGGACCTGGAAAAGAGTTATACAGAAGCTATAGGTAGACTCATAAGCGTTTATTTGCAATCCGGCGGTAATGCGGCTAGAATAGTAACCATCCTTAAGGGCATAAAAGGCGGTACATCAACATGGTTTAATGGCATGCAACTGTTTTCCGTGCCGGACGCCATCGCTAAGAGTATAGAGCTAGCGCTGAAAAAAAGGGATATTAACACACCCAACGTCACTCTCCATGCCATAATCGATGGTGGCAGTATAAAATCCAATACGTGCCCTTCGTGTAAGCAGCACACCCTGATATTTGAGAACGGGTGCTATGTTTGTAAGAGCTGCGGCTACACCAAATGTGAATAAATGCAAACGTTTAAAAGTAGTAAGGATTATATAAAATAGATGGAAATTAAAGTTTTAGAAAAGACAGATTCCTCGATAAAATTTAGAGTCAAGGGGGGCTCACAATCAATTCTTAATCTTTTAAAAGAGGAGGCAGACTCTGTGCCCGGCATCACATTCGCCGGTTTTGTACTCGAACACCCACTATATAAATCTTCTATATTTGTAATAAAGACCGATGATAAGAACATAGAAAAGTTGTTCAAAAAAGTTTTAGAAAAGACGGAAGAAGACCTAAAAACAGCGAAAAAGCAGATATTAGGATTATTCTAGGCTAAGACATAAGGATTGAGATATCTATGAAAATGAGCAAAACCCGGCTCAAAAAAGTCTTTGTAGATCTTCTGTCGGGTGAAAAATATTACTCAATCCTGTTTTATTTAATTCTGTTTTATTTGCTGTTTACTTATGTAGCTATACCTGCCGTGTATGCGGTTTCTCCGGTTTCATACATAAGTGCTGTTATATCGCCAAGTATGGAACACTTGCAGCCGGGAATACAGCTTACATATAATGAATGGCTTTTGCAACACGGTTTTAATTCATCTGTTACAAATAGTTGGCCGTTCCAGAACGGTATTAATATAGGTACTCTTGTAGTTGCATACAAAGTCCCTCCTTCCGATATACACGTCGGCGATGTGATAATCTATAGGGCAACCTATCAGGGTGTAACAGAGGATGTTATACATCGTGTTATAAATGAAACCGAGATAAATGGAACTTATTATTACACCACAAAAGGCGATGCAAATTATGCGTCGTTACCATTCGAGATAAACATCCCTTACTCAAATGTAGTAGGTGAGGTAAACTCAGCTATCCCATATCTAGGCTATCCAAGGTATTTATTGTATGTGATTGGTAACCTAATATGAAAAAAATTATCGCGATAACCGGCATGCCGGGAAGTGGTAAATCTACAGTCGTTGAGCTTCTAAAAAAGGATGGTTTCAAGTTCGCATCTATGGGAGATGCCGTAAGAAAAGAAATGAGCGACAAAGGGCTGGAGATAAATAATATATCACTAAGAAATTATGCGTTAAGGATGGGGGAGATATCTGAATATTACGCTCTTGAACTTGTCAAGAAGGAGTTGGACAACTTACTGAGGGATAATGACGTGGTAGTATTGGACGGGGTAAGACGGTTGGCAGAAATAAATAAATTAAAACAGTACGGGTATGCGATAATATCTGTCGGGGTAATAGCTGATAAAAATATGAGATATGAACGCATGGTGAAAAGAGCCCGTTCCAGTGATATAAAGACGTTTGAAGAGTTTGAATGGAGAGAAGCGCAGGAGTTAAAGTTTGGTGTGGCGGGTGTAATGGCAACGGCAGATTACCACATAATAAATAATTCTGGCATTGACGAGTTAACATCCAACTTAAAAGAACTCCTTAGAAAGATTTAGGGCTACAGACAAATTTTGAGATATGTTTTATCTTCAAATCTTTTGTACGTTATTATCTCTTCCTTACAGTATTTACTTCTATAGAAATGCTTAAATATTAAAGAATGGTAAGAATGTAATAGAAAATTTATGATAATAAATTACCTTATAACGAATATAGAAGCAAATAGGGACAAAGAGATAGCTCCGGATACGCAGATAGGTGTGGAGCACAGCCTAAACATAATCGATGTAGAAAAGGATGAAAGATTCAAGATATTAAAATTCTCTTCTAAATTTGAAGCAAAATTTACCGGAAATAGCAAGGAGATAGGCAAGATAAGTGTACAGGCGCTTGTAGTTTACACTGGGGATAATTTGGATAAGGTATTCAGCACATGGCAAGAATCCAAGAATCTCGATAAATCCGTCAGGGAAGAAGTCTTGCAAGCCAGTCTGAACATTAGCATACTTGAAGCAATGTCAATCGCGAAGATCCTGCAGCTACCTTCTATACTGCCCCTACCACAGGTTCCAAAAGCTTCGGAAGAGGATGAATCAAAGCACGAGAAAAAACAGAAGAAGTAGCTAAAAGCAAAATTTATAAATTCTAAAAATTTAAAGGGTAATAATATCTTGGTTTAGTATGGCTGAAGGAGATTCCATTGATGCGGAAGATGAAAAAAAGGAAGAACTTAACGTCGGAGACAAGGAGGATTACAAAGCAAAATATTTATATTTATTGGCTGAGATCGACAATTACAGAAAGGCGAGAGACAAGGAATCGACAGACTATGCAAAATTTGCCTCAGAGAAGATTATGCTGAGTATGCTTAAGATTTTGGATGATTTTGAGAGCGTGATGAAGGTGGACAATGATGCAAAGATAGAGGTCTTGTTTAAATCTCTTAATGCAGTCTTAAGTTCTAACGGTCTCCAAAAAATGGACGTTATCGGGAAAGACTATTCGCCGGACATAGCCGAAGCCGTCATTACAGAGCCTACAAAAGAGGGCGCCGGCAAAATATTAGAAGAGATACAGTCTGGTTATACATTAAACGGAAAGATTATAAGGTACCCGAAGGTGAAAATATCAGTATAAACAATATGGCACGTGAGAAGATAATCGGTATAGATCTCGGGACAACGAACAGCCAGGCGGCACTTGTAATAGCAGGTAAACCAACAATAATTCCCAGTGCAGAGGGCGCAACGATTGCCGGCAAGATGTTTCCATCAGTAGTTGCATTTACAAAGAATGGAGAGGTGCTCGTGGGTGAACCTGCAAGAAGACAAGCGATATCCAACCCAGATAATACAATATTTGCCGCGAAAAGAAAAATGGGTACAGATTTTACGTACAAAATCGGAAGCAAGGAGTATACTCCTCAGCAGATCTCAGCGTTCATACTTCAAAAGATAAAACGCGATGCAGAGGCTTTCCTAGGTACAACTGTAAGTAAGGCAGTCATAACTGTACCAGCATATTTCAATGACAATCAGCGCCAGGCGACGAAAGACGCGGGGACAATAGCAGGTTTAGAAGTTGTGAGAATAATCAATGAACCCACTGCAGCAGCGATGGCTTATGGTCTTGACAAAGAGAAAGAAGTCAAGATTATAGTCTATGATCTTGGAGGGGGAACTTTGGATGTAACATTGATGGAGATGAGCAATGGAACTTTTGAAGTGCTTGCAACCTCCGGTGATGTTCAATTGGGTGGAGTGGATATGGACAACGCCCTCATAAAATACATAATAGAAGATTTTAAAACAAAAGAGGGGATAGACCTGACAAATGACAAAGTTGCTTACCAACGTATACGCGACGCAGCAGAAAAGGCAAAGATAGAACTTTCCACAGTGCTTGAGACCGACATAAATCTACCATACATCGCTATAAATGAAGCGGGGCCAAAGAATTTAGAACTCAAGCTGACAAGGGCGACGCTCGAAAATCTTATAAGGCCTATCATAGAGCGTTCAAGACAGCCTATTGAAAATGTATTAAAGGACGCAAATGTCTCGAAGGACACGATATCAAAGCTTATACTCGTCGGTGGTCCTACCCGCATGCCGATGGTTCAGAACTTCCTTTCAGATATATTCGGAAATAAACTAGAAAGGGGTGTCGATCCCATGGAAGCTGTAGCTTTAGGAGCTGCAATACAGGGCGCGGTGCTTTCTGGAGATATAAAAGATGTAGTCCTACTAGACGTTACGCCTCTGACACTGAGCATTGAAACGCTTGGCGGAGTAGCAACCCCTATAATAGATAGAAATACAACGATACCCATAAAGACGAGTAAAACCTTTTCAACGGCGGACGATTACCAGACGGTGGTTACGATACATGTATTACAGGGTGAGAGGCCTTTATCGAAAGATAATATCAGCCTCGGGATGTTTAACCTGGAAGGGATACCGCCCGCACCGAGGGGGATACCACAGATTGAAGTAACATTTGACATAGATGCAAACGGTATTCTCAGCGTTTCGGCAAAGGATCTCGCAACAAACAAGACACAAAAAATAACCATAACCGCTCCGAACAAACTTTCCAAAGACGAGATAGAAAAAGCGGTCAAGGAAGCTAAGGAAAACGAGGAAGGGGATAAGAAAAGAAAGGAGAACATAGAAGCCAAGAATGAAGTTTCTTCCCTAGCGTACTCACTGGAAAAGACACTTTCAGAGTTTAAGGACAAGATAAATGAGAACGACAAGAAAGAAGCAGAGGACCTGATAGCACGGATAAAAGAGGATATTGCAAAAGAGGATATAGATCACATAAAAGAAGACAAGGAAAAATTGGCGGATATAATGAAGCGGATAAGCACGGAAATGTATAAGTCAGTAAAAAAGGATGAAAACAGCGACAGACCAAATGGAGACCAGGGCTGATTTTCTTTAAAAACGTAAAACTAACAAATAGCATATGGCCAGAGATCCTTATGAAGTGCTGGGTATCGATAGGAACGCATCCGATGACGAAATAAAGCGGGCCTTTAAGTCGCTCGCCAAGAAATACCATCCCGACCTGAATCCGGGTGACAAGACTGCAGAGGAGAAATTCAAAGAGATAAACGAAGCTTATAGGACAGTAACGAACAGAGGGGGTGCAAGCGAGCAGAGCTCTGCGGGCGGCTTCAGTGGATTTGAGGACATATTTAATTTCGGGGGATTTTCTGAGATATTTAAGGATTTCGGCTTCGGCGGATTCAGTTCAAAAGGTGAAGACCTGCGCTATGATTTGGATATAAGCGTGGATGAGCTTTTCAAAGAACTTCCTAAAACTATAACAGTAAAGCATAACGAGAAATGCGAAACATGTAAGGGAACGGGGGCAAAAGAAAGGCGTACATGTAAAAAGTGTAACGGGAGCGGAAAAATCAGGAGAACTTCCCGGCAATTCGGTTCAATGTTTATGGTCACATCGGATTGTGATGTTTGTAAAGGCACTGGTTATATTATAGAAAAGAAATGCGATGTTTGTAAAGGCGACGGCTTCATATACCGAGAGGAGAACATAAAGATTCCTATACATAAAACGATAATAACCGGCTCTTACACAATACTTCCTGGCTTTGGAGAACCCGGGAGAAATGGGAATAACGGTGACTTGTACATCGTTTTCAGAGTGAAAGGGGGCCAAAAGTTTGCCATTGATGGCAGAGACCTCAAATCCAATCTGCATGTTGATTTAAGAGACATATTAGACAAGAGACGGATAGAGGTTGATACTCCTGCAGGCAAACAGACGATTCTGCTGGAGAAGTATTCAAATGGGCCTATAGTGCTAGAGAATCATGGGCTTTTTGATAAGAATGGTAGAAGGGGAAACATGATCTTCTACGTAATAATTGAACTGCCGGGAAATCTGTCGCATGATGAAAAAGCAGATGTGGACAGGATAATCGGAAAGCGAAAAGAACCATTTATATCTTCTGTTAACTGATACTATCTGTATGAGGAAGAAACTAAAGATAGTATTCTACACAGACACTTACTCTCCAGCTATAGATGGTGTAGTCAATTCAATCAAGCAGTCCAGGCGGGAACTCGAACGCAGAGGCCATAAAGTCTATATTTTTACTGCAGGAACTGCAGAAACCGCAGCATTTGAAAAGTCAGATAGTGGACTGACAGTATTGAGGGGCATACGCCTTAGGAGATATCCGCAGTATACAATCGCCTTAAAACCGGTTTTTAGCACGAAACTAAAGGACCTGCATCCCGACATAATACACTCCCACACGCCATTTAATATGGGTATCCTTGCGGTGCATGCCAAGAAGCTGACAGGGGCCAGACTGGTCAGCACTTTTCACACACTTGTTTTTTCAGATGAGTTGCTTGCAGCCTTTTTGTCCCGTAACAGGATTATAAAAGCGCTGGGAAAGTTTGCTTTGATGAGGTACCTAAAGTGGTTTTACCAAAAGAGCGACGTGGTGATAGCGCCTTCTGTTTATATAAGAGATATGCTGAAGTCGAAATTAGGTCTTAAAGGCAGAATAGACGTGATACCCGAAGGTGTAGAATTCATGACTACAGAGAATAACCTCTCAAAGTCTTCAGCTAGGAAGAAGATAGGCATACATACAGATGGGAAGATACTACTTTATCTGGGGAGGGTAAGCCCTGAAAAGAACCTGGCCCTTTTGCTAAAATACGGAAAACAGTTGGAGGACTCAGGTTTTACCATAATAATCGCCGGCGATGGCCCATACATGTCGGAATGCATTGCGCTGAGTAAGAAGTACGGGCTTAAAACGATCCGTTTTCCAGGTTTTATAAAAGAAGATATGAAGAGATACTATTATGCGGCCGCCGATGTGTTCTGTAACCCATCACTTTTCGATACGCAGAGCTTGGTCGATCTCGAAGCAATGTCACATAGTCTGCCGATACTAGTCCCTAAAAGCTCGGCGCAGACCGACTTTCTATCAAAAGGAAAATGCGGAGAAGCATTTAACGGTGTCAACGGCGATGATTTGGTTAAAAATGCACTAAAAATAGCAAATAGTCCAAGAGCATACCACACTAGAAGAGTGGCTGAGAAGTACAACATAAAACACACGGTCGATAAATTGCTACAGACGTACTATAGTCTCATTGAAAGCCGGCATTAAGTAAAGATATATGAAAAATGCTTAAATATGTCTATTTTGTTAGTAATTTATGAGATATCTTGGAATCCTAAGCATAGTTTCTTTGCTATTCATCTCCATAAGCATAGCGAATGCTATCCCTCCATCAGGTAATGTCCCGATCAGCCTGACTATCCCGAGCAATGCGGTTTCTTTTTATAACATAAGCTTTTATAACAATCTTGCGAGCACTGTAAATATCTCCCTAAATATAGGACAGGCAAAGATACAGTACGGCTTCTTCTTTTCCAATATGGGCGTAAAGCCCTCTCAGTTTTCATTGGCGCCGAATAAGTCGGAGTCCGTTCTGTTCTCATTCGTCCCGACAGGACAGTATACCTCATTGCCGCAGGCGCTCAACATCTCATACACTCAGAATGGCGTGAGTAGGTATTTTATTATATCTGCAACAATCGTGCCGATAACAAACATGATTTATCATGTATACGCTCCGTCTTCTATCGTGCCGACATCGCCTCTTAAATTCAATGCGAGTGTGCTAAACCAGCTTGGACAGGATGTTCCAGTACCTATCAGCTACAGACTCAACAATTCACAGGGGAAAACAGTATCATTGTCATCACAGTCAGTAGTCCTAACAAATCTTGGGGTGGACCAGTTTTCATTCTCTTTACCACTTAATAGCACCATTGCACCAGGGCAGTATACATTATATGTTTATACCAATTATGGTGGACAAACTTCGCTTGGATCCGCTAATATAAATATCTCCGCATATAGCGCTGTCTTGACATCTTCATCATCGAATATAAATATTTTCGGCGGAACATCCACGATGACAGTCGTTAATACCGGCAACGAAAATCTGTCGAACAGCGACTTTACGCTGCCAGTCAATGGTTTTAATTCACTGTTTTTAACAGCAAAATCCGTATCATTAGGCACGGCACAACTAAGTGCGTCTGGCGTGACATCCAGTGTAAACTATTTAATGCCAGGTCAGGCTTTAACAATTTCTTACAGTATATCCTACCTGCCAATCTACATACTCATAGTCATAATAATAGTCGTCATCGCTATATTCCTGTACCTAAACCGCAAAATCTCAATATCCAAGGAAGTAGTCGAACACAAAGTGGTGGGCGGGTTCGTTGACGTAAAGATAGCCCTTAAGATTAAAAACGTTTCTAAAAAATCTATTAATGATTTAGAAATATCCGATTTTGTTCCTCCTCACGCGTTAAAAGTATCATCAGTGGGACCGAAAGCAGGCAGAATCTCAAAAGTTGCGGACGGTTTAAGTATCAGCTGGAAAGAGACCGATTTGCAACCAAATGACGAGGTTCTTCTGATGTATGAGATGAAGAGTAAGGTTGGCATAATTGGAAGCATAAATCTAAAGCCAGCGATCTGTTTATTTAGGGTCGGAAACAAGGAACTCAAGAGAAAGTCAAACTCATTGATACTTAACATACGTTAAGAAAGACCTAAATAACGATAGTTATTATAAATGTATAAGCTATTGGATTGATATGGTTAAACTTTCTATAGAAAACTTAGAACAGATATTACATTACAGAAAAATGGGATATACATATAAAGAAATTTCTAAAATTTACGGAGTAAATAGAACGAGCATATGTAACATGCTTGCAAGAACTTTTGGTAAAAAAAGAGAATTAAAAAAGGTCAGCTTCAATCCTCTCGCAGAATCGGAATTAGGAGAATTTATAGGATTTTTTATGGGGGACGGATATTTTAAACATGATGTCGATTCTGCATACAAAATATGTTTTTATCTCGGTCCTGGGGAAAACAAATATGCCGACCGTCTAACAAATATATCCACAAACGTTTTTGGTAAAGAATTAAAACATTGGAAAACCAATCTCAACTATATTATTTTAGGAGTCTGTGGAAGAAAGATATACGAGATATTAAGAAAATATGTATGGTACGGGCAGAACAAAACACATTCAGTTAGATTGAGATACGAGCCTAAGGATTATTCTACCGAACTCTTGAAGGGTGTAATAAGGGGATTAGTAGCTTCTGATGGAACTGTTGACGTACCACACAAGAGGGTATCCTTTTCATCAACTTCAAAACAGTTGGTTAAACAGGCTTCCGGAATGCTTAACCTTCTTGGGATAAGCAGTCATATTTATGCCTCTAAACAGAAGCATTATTTTACTCTTTATACTGTAATTATAAGCAAATATGAGAATCTACTTAATTTCTATAATGATATAGGTATCACTGAACCTATAAAACATTTTAAGCTGACAAAAACTTTAAATAGTTACATAAAGTTTCCTAAAGATATAAGCCCCAGTAGTCTAGCGGCCTAGGATCTCAGCCTGTCTAGTTTTCAGGAAACGTTGGGGACGCGGGTTCGAATCCCGCCTGGGGCGTTTTTTTATAAAAGATAGGTTGGACTTACGAGCTTTTATCAGTCGCCCTTTTTGTTTATACCGAAATTTTTTATTAACTCAGTTAGCCTTCCTTTTTTAGCTGCGGAGGCGTACTCACGCTTTTCTTCAGCATCTTTTCTTAAACGCTCCTCTTTTGTTGACTTGGCATCCAAGTATATTCTATCTAGATAAGATTCCCAAATGCCAGGGATATACCTAGTAGGGGTACACCAAGTTGGTGTATGGCTCCAAGCTTTCGGTTGCCAAAGTGGACGCAGGTCTTGCGATCCCAAAAAGACCGGCTCATCACGATAACTTATTTTTACTGACTGAATCTGAGCGTCATATTCCACTCGAATCTCGGGAATTTTGTCAGGACTTCTGCCATCGAAGCATTTAAATGGATATTCATAGCCCAGGGATTTTAGCGTTCCAAGTTCGGTTGCAATCATTGCCGCCTTTTCGTATATATGTTTTTTCCTTGCCATCTTTATTCTTTTGGAAACTATTCTATCCACTTCTTTGCCGTGCTCAAGTAGTTCATTGAGATTTTCGTTTGTCATATTTTTACCTCATTTACGGGGCACCGCAGTGTCTGCAAGATTTACCCATAAATGTGCCTAATCCGCAGTATTCACATGTGCGTAGCTGTTCCATTTCTTTTGCGAACCCTTCCTTTATAGTCATATCCCAACTTGTCGCAGTTTCTAATACGACATCATTTCCTAACTTGCGGTGTATCTCCATTCCCAGTTGTTTTAGCAATTGAAAATTCTCATCCAACTCTTTATTACTAGTCTCCTTGTGAGAAGTGTGGACCTCTAGAAAATGATAGCGGTTCCAGGGCATTGCATTGACGAGATATATAGGACATTTTTTTGATGATGTTGCCGCATCGGTACTCATTGGTGTCAAACCAATGTATATTGTGCCTACATTAAATTTCGTAATGGTTGTTATAGGTTTCTTTTTGAAAAATCCCTTTTCTGCGGTTTCTGATACTTCCTTTTCCACAGTATAACGCGATGCAGTCAGTTTATCAGAGCTATCCATATATTCTACAGAAAGCCCGACGGTATTAGCCGCATCCTGCAGCGCCTTTTCGAGACTGCTTCTCCCAGAAAGAACTTTGTCTGAGTAAAGTGCAGGCATTTTTACTCCACCCTCACTGAAATAATTTACCATATTTTTACCTCCTTTTTTTACTTATTATTATCGTTTTATAGAATAGAACTAGTATATAAAGATTTCTATACTTTAAAATGGTGAAATTATATATAATCTCATTTGTTTCGGTAGCATTATTCCAGTGCTTTTTATAAGCCGGTGAGAAAAATAGTTATACTTATTAAAATGCAGCAAGTGCCAAAGTCTAAAATATTTATAGTCACAACAATCTTAAACTAAGAGTGATACAAAACGATATATTATATATCAATAGATTTTAAATTATAGACTGACATGGCACGAAAAGCAGGTGAAACAGCAACGGATGTTTTTAGAGCCTACGATGTCCGTGGTATATACGGGAAAGATCTTAATGAAGAAATCGCAGAGAATATCGGAAAAGCATTTGGTACATCTCTTGGGGATGGTAGCAAGGTCGGTGTCGCTAGGGATGTTAGGCTTAGCAGCGATTCGTTACACGCTGCTTTAATAAAAGGCCTGCTCTACACAGGGTGCACAGTGGTAGATTTTGGTCTTTCGCCAACACCATTGCTGTATTTCGGTACGTGGTGGAATAAATTAGCAGGAGGTGTCATGATAACTGCATCGCATCTTCCACCCGAATGGAATGGCTTTAAGCTAAGTGATAAGACCGGGTTAACACTTTCCGAAGGCACTGGTTTAGAGCGGATAAGAGAAATTTTTTCCAGTGGCAAATTCATAAAAGGAGTGAAGGGGGGCATTACGCACGTTGACCCATCACAAGATTATGTCAATTACGTTTCTTCAAAAGTTAATATCAAGAAAGGGCTAAAAATAGTTTTTGATTTTGCAAATAGTGTGACTTCGCTTGTTGTTCCAAGCATACTAACTAAGTTTAAAGAAGAAGGGATTTTTATAAACAAAGAACTCGATGGAACCTTTCCCAACAGAGCGTCTGAGCCTTCTGAAGAGTCTTTGCAAGGCCTAAGGAAAAAAGTTATCACTGAGAACGCAGACCTCGGAATAGGTTATGATTGTGATGGGGATAGAGTGGCGTTTGTCGATGAGAAAGGGAGGATATTTGCCTCTGGAAATATAACTATCCCTCTATTGGCTAAATATGCGCTTATGGTGCATCCTGGGAGAAAAATAATACAGGACGTGACTTGTTCATCGGCAGTTAGCGACTACATAAAAAAACTGGGGGGCGAACCAGTAGTTGTACGTGTGGGACACAGTTATTGTGCGTATGAGGTTTTAAAGCAGCATGCACTTCTCGGCGGGCAGTATTCCGGTCACTTGGCCTTCCCAGACATGAATTGCGCAGATGACGCAATATTCGGAAGCTTGAAAATACTGGAAGCGATGACAGTTTCCGGGAAGCGGCTTTCAGAGTTAGTTGACGAAATACCGATCTACTTCACCAGCAAGATGAAAGAAATAGCCTGTGCAGACACAAAAAAGTTCATAGTCATAAATAAAATAACTAAAAAAGCCAAATCTATGCCATACAAGCTGATAGATATAGATGGAGTGCTCTTATACAATGATGATGGCAGGGTTTTAGTAAGGGCATCGAACACCTCACCGATTATACGTGTAAACGCAGAAGGTAAGACGAAAGAGAAATGCGATAAATTTCAGGTCCTCGGTGAAACACTGGTTAGCAAGGAGGTAGGGGATGATTAGAGAAGCGGTGATTCTGGCTGCAGGCGAAGGCAAGAGAATGAAAACTGGGACAAAAGAACCGACGATCCTAAACACTCCAAAACCTCTTCTCGAGATCGGCGGAAAACCTATAATATCTAGAAAGATAGAAAAATTGCTTTCTGCAGGGTTTAAAGTGATAGTTGTAGTTAACCATAAAAATAAAAACATTTTTGCAGAGAAACTGAAAAACTTCCCTGTAGAATATTGTTTACAAGGGTCGGACAGCGGTACTGCCGCAGCACTTTTTGCAGCCAAGGATGCAATAAATGAAGATTTGTTTTTGGTCCTGATGGGCGATGATATTTCCGATATCGACTTGGAGAGGTTAAAAGCGAGCGAATCTCCGATAGTTTTCGGCTTTGAGGTTGAGGACGTAAGTACGTATGGCTTTATCGTTGCTAATGAAACAGGAGATATTACTGAGATTCTTGAAAAACAAAAAACTGGGAGGGGGCTGGCGAACACGGGGATATATATAATGCCGAAGTCGTTTTTCGATATTTACACAGAAATAAAGCCAGATCCTAAAAATGGCGAGAGGTACCTTACCGCAGCCATAAAACCGTTAATATCAAGAGGAATAAAATTCCATGTGGAAAAGATTCCGTTCTGGTTCGGCATAAACACACCGGAGCAATTAAAGGAGGCAGAGAGATATTTCCACGACAAAGATATAAATAAATCAGGAAATCTATAAGTTTACTATGGTTTCGAACATTCGAATAGCTGAATTAAGGGACTTGGATAATCTCCTAAAATTAATTTTTCAGCTTAGTGCAAAAAAAGCAGAGGATGAAAATACATCCAGGGTAATTCTTGAGAGAACATTGGGAGGAATGCTTAAGAATAAAGATTATGTCGTCGCCGTTTATGAACAAGACAATAAGCTCATCGGTACCGCAACCTTAATCGTACAGCTGAACCTATCTCACGGCGGAAGACCTTACGGTCACATAGAAAATGTTGTAACAGACATTACTTATAGAGGGAAGGGGATAGGGGCACAGCTCGTAGGATTTCTTGTCGAGAAAGCAAAAGAGGTAAAGTGTTACAAAGTTATATTGAACTGCTCAGTCGATAACGTGCCGTTCTACGAAAAATGTTCGTTTCACAAAACCGGCGAAGTTGAGATGAGAATTGATATTTGATATCGCACGGTGGACACGAAAAGCTTAAAAAGATATTTAATTGTAATAATTACAAATTATAATAAAATTTCTTGAAAATTTATTAAAGATTAGGTATATAAGTAACAATTTACTCAATTATTCTGTAAAAATAGTGAGGGAGGAGGAAATTATGTCATTGAAAGCACGAATGTCTCTTGACGAATTCTTGGAATTCGCAAAAGGAAAACCAGAAGTCTTTTTTAATGCCGCGCAAAGAGGTTACGCAGCACTTTCTTCGTATGGAAGAACTGATGGCACTTGGAATTTTATCCGTTTACAACCAAACGACAGGAGAAGAATAAATAATTTGTATGGGTTAGACCAGCAGATAGATACATTTATGACGATACTCAAATCTGCAACGCAGAGTCCACAGGAACGAAGCAAGTTGAATCTGTTCATAGGTCCAACCGCATCCGGTAAATCTGAAAGCGAAAAGATAATAGGTGAGACCTTAAAAGTATACGGTGAAAAAACGAACGATCTATACATGTTGAAGGCCAACGTCGATGACGGTTCACTGGAAGCTGTAAAAGACCTGTTCCCCTCGAGGCTCAAATTTGAGGAATTTAGGACGGAGATGAGATCGACTTTCGGAAATTTCAAGAAGGTATTTCTTGCACCGGGCTTAGCACCACACACTGCCCTTTCAGTTTTTCTTGGATCCCAGTACCCGCAGATATCACAGAAGCTTGATGAAGTGATTTCTGAAATAAACAATGCGACATCCGAATCGTGGAAAAAGATATACATAGACTTTGGATCGGAAAGTTCATCTGCTACTTGGACCAAATCCTCCATAGAAACAATACTCGAAAAAACCTTGGGTGACTTGGATGCAAACAGGGAGACTGTGCAGGAGATATTGATGCGGCTTGTGAGTATAGAGAGGGCCTCTGAAAATGAGATAGCCTCGGTCGTGAAGCCATCAATCGCCCTGGGTGAGAAGAACCTAGATTATAAAGCAGTTTTCGGAGGAGACACAGATTATGGTCTATTAGGACTATTGAATGGAAACAATAATAATCCACTAGTCCTCGGTGCCGGTGTAGCAGGAGGACAGAATAAACCATCTCCACGCGGTGGTATCATAGTATTCAGTGAAGTTCTGAAAGCGCCTGAATCGTTTAAGAGCCCGGCTCTGGATCTTATACAAGATAGAATGACTAGGTTCAAGTCCTATAAAGAGTCATTTGATGCGATATTCCTCGGCACAACCAACTTGGATGAGTATTCACAGTTGGGTTCTACATTAAAGGATTACTTTATGGGTAGAACAAACGCACTGCTCTTTAAATCGATGACAAAACTTAGTTCTGCGGAGCAGGCACTGAAGAATATGTTCGAAGAATCTGCGGGCAAGCTGAAGTTTCATTACTCCTCGAAATTCTTGAAAACACTCGCATATATATGGGTTATGAGCGGGTTGGATGAAGAGACAAATATAAGTCCAAAGCAGAAAGCAGAGCTTTACGATGGAAAGAAAGTGCTTGGGCTTACAATAACTTCAGAGGAACTTGAGAAAAAAGCGAATTCTAAGACCCTTCTGGAGATAACTGAAGGTGTAAAGCGCGGTATTCCTTACAGGGAGATGCAGAAATCAATAACAAAGTTTATTGATTACGCAAGGTCTGTACAGTCAAAACTCTATGGTAAGCGTGCAGAAGAAGAGGAGCTATGCCTTGACGCGGTATTCGGCGGAGAAAAGCAAACTGAGTGGCTCGAGATGTTCCTAAATACGATGGAAGGGATAAGCGAGGAAACAAAAGTAAGAGTACACGGTGAAAAAGGAAAGGCTCTGATGAATTTAGCATTTGACGTTTACTCAAATGGTACCGGTGAGGATGTTGCGAACTGTTATACTGCAGATAACGCGGTTAGGGAGCACATAAGCAGGTACGTTCTACATAAATACCAGGAGAAACTTGGTAGGGAAACATTCCCCTATAACGGTAGGATGGTAAAGACAGATAAAAAATTCATAGCTGATCTCGAGAAAGAGGGAAGACTGAACGCTGGTGACATTGCTACAACGATATCAAATAGGATACGTGAAAGATACGATGGTAAGGTTGACGATACGGTACTTGCCGAGATCGCACAGGCAATAATCGAAACGAATCCGAACCTTGTAAAAGGTCTTATAACCTTAATGAGACCGGATATAAACTTTAAGACAAACCTTGCAAGGGAAACTGTTCAAAGAAAATTAAAAGAAAAATACGGATACTGCGACCGCAAGGGTGGGTGTGCCGATGTCGCTTACGGGCTCTTTGAGAGCACCCGGTAAGTATTAAAGGAGTTTTAACCTGATGGTAGAGAAGGTATCCCTTGAGGTTCTGATAGGTTCGAAAGAAAAATCGATAAGCCAGATAGTACATGAAGGTGCACTGCGGACCGGATTCGATGGAATGCTTTTTGGCATGAAGGAAGTAAAGGATAATCTTACTGCTGCCCTATTTAAAGCCGAGTTCTTAGCAAGCCGTAACTATGTACCTATAATCCTGCTTCGCGGACCCAGTGCAAGTGGAAAGAGCGAGCTGATAAAAGGACTTAAGAAATTGCTTTACCAAGGAGTAAGAGAGGCCACCACTTCCGAAAAACTTTATACGCTCTCAATAAATGATGAGCAATGTCCTTACAAAGAGAATGCCTTTAACCTCTTCAGATCGGATCTACCTTTTGAATTGCCAATAGAAAAGAAAGGTGTCACATTTTTTAGCAATGGCCAAGAAGTGTGTCCGGAGTGTTTAAACGGGCTTGCGGAAGTTGCATCAAAAAGGTCGCTGCAGAAGTTCTTTGATGGCGATGAAAGAAGCCTCAAAGAAGAAAAAGAGGGGGGGAAGAGACTCGCTTTGCAAGAGGTCATTCCTCAGTTTGCTAATATAGACCTTGCAGATCCGGAATTTGAAGAGCACTTTTACAGCGTTGTTAAAAACGCCAATAGAGGTATTCTTCTGATAAGCGCCGACAAAAGTAAATTGTCAGACATCTCCTTGAGCAACTATCAGTTTCTTATAAATGTGTATGACAATAATCTTTTTGACAAAAATGGAAAGCGCATCCCATTAGATATGCTGGTTGTCATACACAGTAATGAACGTTTTATCGGAGATAATAACGAGGATGAAGACGAAGAATCCCTTCCTTTGAGAGAGAGGCTTATCGAAGTTAAGGTTAGACGAAACCTGTCCTATTCACAGGAGGAAAAAATATATTCTCCATCGAAGCTACCAATAAACAGGTACTTCCCAAATGCATTCCGATATCTATCGATAATGAATATACTTTCAAGGCTGTCCCAGTCCCTTGTAGAGGACAAAACCTCATTGGAGTTGGATACTCTCCTTGATGTGCTGGATATGTATGATTCGGGTGTGCTTGGAAAAACAAATAACTTCAGCAAGAGCATAGAAACTTTTCTTATGGATGTGGTGACAGAGGAGGTCGATTTAAACGAAAAGATTAAAAAACTTATCGTAGATAACGGAAGTTATGTCTCCGGGTGGTCACAGGGATTTTCTCCTAGACTAATGAAAGATCTGCTTAAAGTCGAGGCAAATGGGGATAAGCGTGATATAAATTTCTTTGATATTTTCACCTTCTATGATGAGAGCAGCAGCAATTCCTTTACTTCTCCGCTGGGGGAAGTCAGAAACTATCTGAGCGAACGCATATCTGCGGACATACGAGGTAATCTGGAGTATGGTATTTTAGCCCTTGCTATGAAATACGAAGAGGTGCCATTTGATGTTTATGTAAAGAATCTACAGGAATATCTGGTTTCAGAAAAACCGGAAAAAATACTGCCAAAATTAGGAAAGTTGCAGGATATAATCAATTTACCGGAACTGCGTGAGATGACTAAGAAATACGTAGAATATAAACAACCGGAAAATGCGAAACCGGTTGTGGAACTGAAAGGGCTTCTAAACTTTGCGTGCAGATACGGGGATACCGAGTTCGAACTTCTAAAAGACATGCAGCCGTACTTAGAGCAGCTGAGAGACGACAAGTCGAAGTTTTATGCATCGCTGAAAGAGTTTTCCGCGAAAGAATTTGGATATTGGGACAAGTGTTTCGAGCAGGCCGTTGATATATATCTTAACGGGGCTCCTTGAGGTTTTTATGTCAGATTTGGGCGATTCAGAAGAAAAGTACAAGAAAAAAGTAGATGAAGAAGACGATGATCTCGATTTGTCCGTTGAGGACTTAGTGGATATTGTCAATGGTGGCGCTGTATCAAGGCACATACCTCTTAAGAGCAATCCAAGAATAGTCTACGGAACTGATGAGGATGGATCAGAGGGAACCGGCGATCAGGGCGGTGACTCGAGGGCAGACATAGTTTTCGGGATAGACAGAAAATATATATTAAGCCAGCAGAACAAGTGGAAACTTAAGTTCACTAAACCCAATCGTTTCCGCAGCACCCAAATGGAGTTTTTGGTGTCAGAAAATGGTTTGCAGGAGAACGAGGAAGAAACACTTGAAGCCATGCTAGACCGGCAGAATCAGACTGGCGAATTTAAAAAGAAGGGTTTCCACATCGATGTAAAAGAAGAGGACATCAGATACGATATAGTGCGGGATAAACCAATACCTTACAAAAAAGCCACTTTTATTCTTATGAGAGATGTCAGCCCGTCAATGGACGAAGTCACAAAGATGGCGGATATGGTTGCACTTCATATAATACTCAGGTTGCAAGAAGAGTATAAAGAAAATGTTACACGTTGTTACATAGTTCATTCATCGGGGGCTGAAGAAGTATCCGAGAGAGATTTCTTTAAGGATGTTTATGGCGGCGGCACCTCATTTCTGGATGCATATAAAACGGTATCTGCCATGCTTAGTGGCACGCCTTACAAGTCATTGTTGGGTTACAATCGGAAAATCAGCTGGGCGGATGAAGATGTTTACGTCATGCATATAACAGATGGTGAGAATTTGGATCCAGAAGGATCTGTAGTAGAAGAAATAAAGAGCATGCTGCCTAAAATAACCCGGTTGATGTATATGCAGATAAATGAAAATCGGGACGGGTGGCCAAAGTTCATTAATGAGATAAAGCAGATTGATAGTACTAAATTAAGGTATACAGAAGCCAAGAAAGAAGCGACAAACGTTAACATAGCGAAAGCACTTTCGGATCTTTTGGGAGACACAGAATGAAAATAGTGGTCAAAGAAGGTGTAAATGAAAATAGTCATTGGACTAAAGTGGCCCGTGAAATAGCTGACTATACAGTTAATGAACTCCACCTGTCATTTGGAAATGTTGAATTTAGGTTGGTCAGCAATGACGGACTTGCTGCTGCGAGTGCTTTATATGCGTCCCCCTTCCCGACATGGTATACTGGACAAAATTATGTATTAAGAAGGGAAAGAATGGGCGCGCGTTATGAGTCGCTTTACGAAATGGTGGGCCATGTTTATAAAAATATATCTGACAATGAGGAGTATACCGTAGTCTATATAAATAAAGCCGATGAGGACTTTCAGATAAAAAGTGTAATGGCGCATGTTTATGGTCACATGCACATGGATTACAACAACTATATCTGTAAGGGTGAAAGGGTCGATTTAGCCAGAGAAGCTGCTTTTCGCGAGAGGTACCTGGAGCTGGAGAAAATACTAAACGAAGGTGGTGCCGTGGATGGGAAGGCGGAACTGCAGAATCATTTCGATACTTCCCAGACTCTTGAGATGCTTATAGATCTGTATCCGGAGTCCAGAACGGAGGCAGACAATTCGTTTAAAAACTACTATAAAACCACAGATGCCCTGCCCGAAGAGAGGGTGTATGACGTGTATAAATTTCTGTTAGAGAATGCCTCAATGAATCCGTGGGAGAAAGAATTTTATAGTATGACATATGAGGCCGCCCGCCTTTACAGAACTGCTAGAGTAAAAATAATGCACGAAGGATTCGCTACCTTTGTCCAGAAGAAATATGCTCTTTATGGTGAGAAAGACCCAGTGACTTCCACGAAAATGCAGCTGTTTATAGATAATGTCGCTACGCCGTCTAATATGGCACAACTACCTTACGCGTTTGGATTAAAACTTTTCGAAAGGATAGAAGAACGAGGGAATAAAGGACAGTTTGGTTTCGGTTATGATCTTCTATCAACCGACAGCAAGCGCGCATATAATGACAAATCGGGGAAGGGGCTGGAAAAAGTACTTGATTCATTGCGCTTTAGCGATGATTTGGGATTCCTTAATTCATATGCAGATGACCTATTCCTGGCAGATTACGTCGAATTATTAAAGAGAAGTATCCCAGAGGATTTTGAACCGCAGACGGAAAAAGATGCTGAATTCAAGGATTGGGTTGATAACTTAACGACAGAGGGATTAAAATTCATGTTACAGGTAAGATTAGAGCGTTCGATACCGCGTATAGAACTTCCGAAAAATGGCACAGGTTTTATTGGAGGCTTTGGGCGAGGACTCCTTTTAGAGCACGATACTTCTTTTATTGACAGGTGCATGAACTCATATACTGTATCCGATGGAGATAAGATAATGTTATCGAAACTCATGACACTGGACAATCACAGCACGGGCGAATCACTCAATAGACTTTCGAGGATGTGGAAGCACCCCGTTTATATTAAGACAATCGATGCAGATGGAGACCCGTGTGTAATTGGCAGCAACGGCACATCTTTCAAGACTATGCCGGTCAACCAGAAAAGCAAGGGGCTTGTACGCTGGTAATTTCTAATTATCTAAATACTAAAATTTAATCGCTTTCTTTGTACACGATGCTGCTTCCGCCAGGTTCTAGCTTGATTTTCATTTCTTTTAGTTCCCTTAGGGCTTCTCTGAGTCCTTTCTGGTGTTCTTTATCGCAATAGAACGTGAGGAATCCAGACCCTCCTGCACCGCTTAGTTTTCCGCCAAGCGCACCTGCGTCCATACCCATCCTATAAAATTTGGAGATTGTAGGATTCGAGATTTTATTGCTAAGGGTGCTCTTTAACTGCCACGCCTTGTCGAGCAGTTTACCGAAGGAAGATAGATCGCCATTTTTTATTGCCTCCATTCCGGTTTCAGCCTGGTTGCGCATCTCTTCCAGTATCTTCATTTTTTCCGGTATGTTTTTCCTCTGGTCTGCAAGGATTACATCACCCTCCCTGCTGCCGGGTATGTAAAATGAGACAAGATTCGTTTCCAGTTCTTCAAGTGTATTTTTTCCCGGGTTTATAGTGTATGTGCTTACCGTTTCGTCTGCATTAAACCGGATGTACCTGAACCCGCCGAGTGCGGCTATGTACTGATCCTGTTTGCCTATCGGTTTTTTAAGTGTCCCAATCTCTATCTTGCATGCTTCTTTTGCAGCTTCTTCAAAGTTTGTCGGTTTATTAGTGTATTCTTTTAATGCAATTATTGTACCGACGGCAAGTGAGCTTGAAGAGCCGAGACCTGTGCCATGACCCGGCACGTCAGCAATCGTAACGATCTCTATCTGCTTGTCGATGCCCGCAGTTTTTAGACATTCTTTTATGAGACTATGTTTTACCTGATCAGCAGAATCAACCGTTTCTGTCTCTGAATAGCTTACGCGTATCTTTTCGTCAAATCTCCGGTTTACAGCAACATAAATATATTTTTTGATAGCTGTGGATAGAACCGCACCATACGAAGTTGAATAGAAATCCCTCAAATCCGTTCCACCGCCGAAAAAACTTATCCTGACGGGCGTTCTCGAGATTATCATTGCAAGAGTTATCAGTTCCTATTTAAAAATCTTCTTTGGTTTAATTGCAGTTTCTGGTCCAGGTCTCCAATCCGCTAGGAACGAATTCTATAGAGCTGGTTTCGTAGCCTTTTTTTGAAAAAGCGGTCAGCAGCCGCTGCCGATGCTCTTCATTTGTGATTAACAGTGCGTATCCTCCTCCGCCGGCGCCCAAGATTTTCCCGCCTTCTGCCCCATTCAATTTTGCAATCTTGAATATTGTGTCTATAGACTTGTTTGATATGCCCTCAGATAGAAGTTTCTTGTTCTCCCATTCCTGGTTTAGCAGATTCCCAATTTCATCTATTTCGTCTCTGTATAACCTGTTTTTTATTTCTACAGCCAGTTGTTTAAGCCTCTCATAATATTCCAGCACTCTATTATCAGAAAGCCTTCCTTTCTGTTTTTTTATTATCTGGCCGGATATGTGCGTTGCGCCGGTATTTATAAGGATAGAACGAAATTGCAGCTCATAAATCGTGCTCTTTTTCAGGCGCATTTGATTCACAACCGTCCCCGTTTTTGAGAACTCCATAAAATTGAAACCGCCAAACGCGGCGGCATACTGATCCTGTTTTCCGCCCTCTATCGCCAGATCCTGTCTTTCTATCTTATATGCAGTTTCCGCTATCTCATATGGGTCCATATCTAGATTCAACAGTTTATTGAAAGCGCCTACTAGTGATACCATCATAGTAGATGATGCACCGAGTCCGGAACCGTACCTTACATCACTGTGTGTTATGAGGTCAAATCCGGTCTTTGGTGAAAAATGTTTCATTATCGCATCAAAAAATGCTGACTGTTTAGAAGTTTTTGGTTTGTCCTGCACACTGCCAGAATAGTCTATGCCAAAGCTCTCCTGTCGTATCCTAAAAGAATTATCTTTTCTCTGACGAAGAGTAGTGTATGCATATTTAGATATTGTGGCAGAGATGACTGCACCGCCATTCTTTTCATAATACTCCTTTATATCAGTTCCACCGCCGGCGAAACTTATGCGTAGAGGTGCCCTAGAACGAATAAGCAGCGCACGTTCATTAAGGGCCATTTTATTACTTATCGATGGCTTTTAATAAGCTTTGTCTCGGCGGAAGTACAATTGCCAATTTGAGGTGCATTCTGTACAAGAAACGCTTAAATAGCTCTTGTAATCTAAGTCTAGAAATGGGCGTAAAGATACCATACTGGAATCTACAAGGTGATAAAAACCAGTACTTTTTAATGGAGTACGGTATAATCCCAAAAAGAGTCATAGAAAATCCACATTTTAAAGATATTTCCCCGTACTCCAAGCGGGCATTTGTAAGCCGCTTGCAGGTACCGCAGAGACTGCGAAATGAAGTGAGTGGGCCGCTTCTTGCAAGACAAGAAGGTGGTAGGACAATGACATTCGCCGAGGAGGACAGCATTGTCAGGATAAATGAATCCGAATTCAGTATAAATGTAAAAGGTTCCGGCATGTTAGCTACTGCCATGCAAATTTATGATCCAATTTACTATTATGATTATAAAAATCTTATAGATGGTTCTTCACACTGGCACACACTTCTTGACAGAACGCTGCCCGAATATTTGGGATTTAAAACAGATTTTAATCCCAGGACAACCCCTCTCTTTTCTATCATCACAAAGGAAGATATTGATAGCGATGCGGCGGGTCCACACCGTCCCCTCGGTGGCCAAAATCTGGATCTCGCGTTCACAGCACTGCGTAATTCAGATTCCCTGTACAGCAACACATTGGATATGTTGATATGTCCTACTATAAGCGTTTCTGAACTGGATGAGGATGTGATTTTGGATCCTATATGTCCAAAAACTGGTGAAGAACCTTGCAGAAAGAATGTAAAGAATATTAAATACGCACAGGAGATAAGGCTTTTGCCATCGAATATAAGGCCCACTCCGGGAGAATACGACCTCGGGATATACCCGCTCACAAATGATTTTATAGATGGCAAACTTAGCAAATCACTGAAGGATAATGGAATAGACAAGGGCGAATTCTGTGATAATTTCATAAGAACCAGCAGTGATATTCATTTCCTTACACACAGAGCCGCTAAGCCGGCAGAAAACGGACTCTATAAAACGTATATCTACTCCGATGCAAATCCGGAGAGGGATTCCCCGATAGATATGACTGGGAGAATGCACTTTGCAGACTTGGAGAGTATAGCGCCGGTAGAAATGTCGCCTTTACTGCTGCAGATGAAGGAAACACAATGGAGTGCCGGTGCATTTTTAAGAGAAGTTTCCCGCGTGGTTGGCTTAGAACACGGGGGAAAAGTTGTTTTTAACGATCCATTGAACATTATTGCTAAAAACTATAAAAAGAGAATTGAGGATGTTCTGCCAGAAGGCATAAGCATACGGTTTTTACCTGCAGAGGATAAGGCTGTTATACATTCAGAACTCGGCGGTGAGCAGGTAAACTTCGAAATTAGTTATAAGACAGGCATTACGCGTGTAGTTCTCAGATAGACTTTTACACAGTTCACCCATCTAAAAATAAGTACGGGTTTTACCATACAAAAGACTTATATAGCGTCAGGCTTCAATAATAACCATGGTTTCAAAAAATTACGTTGAGATTTGCAATAGAGATATATCGGAGAGCGGGTTAGCTGCGCTTCGCTTAGCCGATTTTAATTTTATCAGGGATAAGCAGCCTTATCCCACGCAGCCTTTGCGGCACCAAAAAATCTGATCTTATCTGTGGTGTTCTTAGGTTTTCAAAAGCGCAACTTTCCGATCCACAAAAACTATTGTTGTTGGCGGTGCAGCTATATAATGCAAGGTTTAGTGCAACTAAATTTATAAGCGAATTCTGCGCTGAATCCCGGTGTTCCAAGTCCGCTGCTTGGGAGCGTTTGAAGTCCCTTAAGGAGTCGGGACTAATAGATTTCGGTTCATTCTCTGAGAGAGGCAAGATATTGGAACTTACAAAATTTGGTTTGGTTGTCGTGAGGCTGTTGTATGGTAAATGACGCCGTTGATGACGGAAGGATACGCCGCGAAACCCTAGAGTCAATAATCGGGGTGCGTTATGGCTCAAGATTCAATAGTGCCGAAGCATATTTTGATAGTAATGCTAGCGGCCGGTGCGTCTTATTGGCTTATAAGCCCACCTTTGAAGTCTCTAAAGACAATGCGCAGAACGACAATTGCTTTCTGGTTGTGGCTGATTATGGCTGCAGTCAGGGTATATCTGGTTACCCTGCTAGGGAAGAGTTGTGCTTAAAATATATTGGCACCGTCTTTGTTGATAAGCAGGGTTGGTCCAGGGAACAGTCATTAAGCCGCATAGTGAAAATATTGGAAGAGAAATATTTCACAATCTATCAGATAAGCCGGCTATTTGACTTTATCTCGCTTTCAAACGATAAACCCGACAAAGAGGAATTAATAAATTACAGTGGAGCGTGATAAATCTATGGCAGAGAGAGTGAAAGGCGTGAGGGATTTTACGGGAAAGGAGGCGCTGATACGGGCGGATGCAATCGAAAAAATAAGGAAAACCTATGAGGAATTCGGGTTTGAACCAATAGAGACTCCAGCTTTTGAATATCTATCGCTTTTTACGAACAAATCCGGTCCTGAGATAGAAGAGCAACTCTATGCCTTTGAAGACAAAAAGGGAGAAAAACTGGCGCTCAGACCTGAGCACACCATATCTAAACTAAGAGTCGTTTCTGGAAATAGATCAACCGTTTTTCCCATGAAAGCGTACAGCATCGGAAATGTATGGAGATATGAGGATGTACGGAAGGGCCGTTGGAGAGAATTTGTGCAGGCGGATATTGATGTGTTCGGATCATCGAGTCTCAAGTATGACGCAGAAGTGATAGCGTGTGTGGATACTGCGCTAAAAAAGATAGGCCTTAGCAATTTCAATATAAAACTAAGCAATAGGAAGATACTCCAGTCCCTCATGGAGGATTTGGGTGTGCTGCCATCGGAAGGTATCCAGGTTCTAAGAGAAATAGACAAGAAGAACAAGTTGGGATTAGAAGAGGTTACCAAGAGGATTAGCGAAATAATAGGCAATGAAAAGGCTGGAAAAGTCAGGGATTTCATGTCGAGTGAAACCGCTCTCGCAAGTGAAGGGTATAAGGAACTTAGCTCCGTCATCGATATCTTGAATAAAGATTACGGGATAAAAAATACACTATTTGACAAGTCGCTGGTGAGGGGACAGGATTATTATGATGGTACTATAATCGAATTCGAATCGACTGAAAAAGGTTTTGAAGGATTGGTGTTTGCCGGCGGTGGAAGGTATGACAAGCTTAGCAAAAAATTCGGTTCTGTCTTCCCGATAGTCGGCTGTTCCATAGGTTTTGACGTTGTAATGGAGATACTAACGACAAAGTTAACCGATGATTTTATAGAGCGATATTGTGTGCTGAATATAGACGCCCCGGAAAAAGCCGTCGAGATAGCGACAAAACTGAGGCGGAAAGGGCTTTCTACGGATATGCTTCTCGAGAATGTACCGCTTTCCAAAGGACTTGCATATTGTGCTTCTAAAAGAATACGGTACGCAGTAATCGTTGGAAGCAAGGACCTTGAGAAAGGAGAAGTTACGATAAGGGACCTGAAAGATAAGAAGGACACAAAAATAAAGGAAACAGAGCTATTGTAAATCTGGTCAAACTTAGGAAATGCAGGCTTTTCAGCTGCGTTCTCGTCATTAAAGTGATGGCAGCTTGAATTTTTCTGAGCCTTTAAATATATCCAGTTCTTCGATGAGCCGCTCGGCGGCACTTCGGTGCACTTTTAAGTCCGCCTCTTTGTCTCCCTTCAAGAACTCTTCTATTACACCATCGGTTCCATTTACCGTAAGTTTAAACCCGTCTTTGTATACAGCTTTCCTCACTTTTTCATATTTGTTTCTAACATAAGATTTCCTGTCGTTATATCCTCCCGGTAGGACGGTAACATCGCCATACGCTTCTGAGAATACCGCTTCTTTCGTAATGGCCGAGTCATTGCCACCTTCCATTGTCTCATGGATTTGTCTCGATACGTTTACTAAACTTTGATAGCCAGCCTTTTTCGGGAATTTCTTCCCATGAGGGTATTTTATTATGAGAGGTATCCTTATTATTTCGTCGTACAGGTAGGTGTTGTGGTACATGTATCCGTGCTCGTTGAATGCTTGCCCATGGTCGGATGTTATTATTATCATAGTATCATCGTAAAATCCCCGCCTTTTTAACGTCTTTACAAGGGCTTCAAGCGCCCGGTCAAGATATTCCGCCTCTTTCACGTATTGCGCCTTCAGGAAATCAGCCTTTCTCCTGGCTATCGGTTTTACCCCCGTGAAATTATCCCACGTTTCTTTAGGCTTGTATCCTGTGTATGGTTCATGCATCTCCACAAAGTTTATGAAATAAAAGAAGGAAGGATCTAGCTTGCAGTTTGCCACTATATCATTAGTAAGCCTGGAACCTTTCTCAAGTGGGTAGTCCATCGCTTTATTCAACTTGTTTATTCTCTGCCATGCACCAGCATATCTGAGTAGATCCTTAAACCGGCCTCTTTTAAGGAGTTCCTTTGCTATCTGAGCAGGACTGGCACCGAGTTTTCTTGCTTCTTTGAATACCTCCTCAACTCCCGTCTTAGGAGCGGGGTCAAGACTAATAAATGAATCAAATCCCCTATCAAAAGAAGTGAAAGGTGAAACCATAATATTATTTGAAATGCCAAAGGTCTCATATCCTTTTCCAGATAGATATTCTGCCAGCCTTTCAGTTTTTAGCTGATTGTGATATTTGGTTAGTCCAAGAAGCTTTATCTTTTCAGTCTCATGCACTCCATGCTCACTGACGTATTGGCCGGTGAACAGTGACACGTGGGAAGGATATGTCCATGGCGAGGGTGCTATTGCGTTTTCATACACCATAGCTTCACGTGCAAAGGAGTTTAAGAATGGCGTGTTAGCTTCTCCACCATAAACGCCTAAAACATCCTTTCTTAGTGTATCACAAACAACAAGCACTACATTAGGCTCCATACAGAGATTACTCAAATAATCTTTAAATAGACAATAGCTATATATCTATCCACACAAAAGATTAGCTATGAAGAGCAGAATCTATGCCGTATTGGCTATAAAAAATGGCATTTCGCAGGGGTACCCTTTTTTAGAGGCAATAAAATCTTTTCTAGAGTGGGGTGACAGGCTGTATATATCTGATGGCGGCTCAACTGATGGAACAGAGGAAGTGCTGAAAAGAATAAGCAAGAATAAGAAAATACGCCTTTATACAAAACAGGCCTGGGCACCGGGCAAAAAACACGGTACCGCTATTGGCGAAGCATTTAATCACGTGCTTTCTTTGGCTAAGGCGGATGCTAACAAAGAAAAGAACGTTTATTTCATGGAGATACAGGCCAATGAAGTGATACATGAGGAAACATATTCCCAGCTAAAGGACCTTCCGGACCTTTATCCGCAATATAAGGGTTATATACTGCCGTATCAGGTAATGGTGGGGCCATATCTTGTAGACTCCGCACAGTGGCGGTTACGAATGATACCCTCCAAATCAGACCCTATAGTAATGAGGGATGCGGTTACCTTGCACCCGAGGAAAGAACTATCGTTTAAGGATTTTGCAGCAGAAAGTGCGGCATCGACTTTTCGTTATCTTGGTCTCGGGCTTTATCACTTCAGAAATATACGGCGGGCATCCTACTTTTACCGGATAGTCCCGTTAAGCAGGCCGATCTTCAGGTACAACTATATCTTTCCAGGCAATCTCGTGGACAAGAGCATTGGCCATGCACAGATGTACAAAAATATTGGTGTGTACAGTAACATGGCGGATTATATAACGTCCTTAGCGAAAAGAAGAACAGGAGTTAAAGACTTCTACTATGATCTTGCTGAGAGATACTGCAGCAAGGAGTTCTGGTCCTCAATTGCAAAGAGCCCGCGCGAGACATCTACAAAACCAGTCTTCATCCCGACAAGCAGTCATCCGGAAACAATGAGGGATTTGTTGGATCAGCGGAGATATGAAGTCCGGGAAAAAATTATAAACGGGATATTAAGGATGGATTAGTGTGTGGATGCGTCTTCATATTAAAGATATAAATCTCCGGTCCGCTTAGTGTTTGTTGAAGCACCTATGCAGAAGATATTAATATCCGGCGGCAATGGGTTTTTGGGCAGCCATTTATGCGACAAGGCTATAAATGAGGGTTTATCGGTGACCGTTGTAGACGACTTGTCTACCTCCAAAGAAAAACAGGTGCCAAAGGATACACACTTTATAAAGAAGCCCGTAGAAAAATTTGATACAAAGGAGAAGTTTGATTTCGTCGTGCATCTCGCTGCAAGGCCCAGCCCAGACGATTATACGAGAAACCCACTCGCTACAATAGATTCAAATGACGTTGGGACCAGAAATATGCTGGAGATAGCCCACAGGAGCAATGCTACGTTCTTCTATACATCTACTTCAGAGGTATACGGAGATCCGGATGTCCTACCAATACCGGAGACTTATTTCGGATACGTTAATCCGAATGGGGCGAGGAGCTGCTATGATGAGAGCAAGCGTTTCTCAGAAGCGCTGATAAAAGCGTACGAGAGACAATACGGGATGGATGTAAGAATCGAAAGACCGTTCAATGTTTACGGTCCCAGAATAAGAGAGGATGGTTTTTACGGCAGAGTAATCCCTCGTTTTATCGACCAGGCGTTAAGGAATAAGCCGATCACCGTGTACGGCGATGGGAAACAAACGCGATCATATCTATATTTTGCCGATTGGCTGGAAGCGACATGGAAGTTCCTAAAAGATCCAAAAGCGAAAGGTGCAGTGCTTAATATAGGTTCGAATGCTGAGATTTCGGTAATGTCACTTGCAGAAAAGATATTAAATATAACAAAAAGCAGGTCAAGAATAGCGTATCTGCCTCCAAGAGAGGAAGACCCAAAGAGGAGGGCGGCTGATATATCCCTGGCAAGAAAGATACTTGAATGGGAGCCTGAAGTAGGTCTGGAGGAGGGGTTAGTTAAAACCATATGGTGGCTGAGGGAAAAAAATAGGCTATGAAAATAGGTGTAGTAGGGCTGGGTTACATCGGTTCTGTAACAGCAGGTGTACTGGCGGAAGCGGGAAATTCTGTAATCGGCATAGAAATAGACGCAAAAAGATTAGCCGGGTTTAAATCCGGAGAACCTCCTATCTATGAACCTGGATTGAAAGAACTAATTGAAAAAAATCATTCACGTCTTGAATTCTCTTCTGATTACAGCAAGCTTGCCGATGCGGATATAGTTTTCCTAGCAGTTCAAACCCCGACAGTAAACGAAAGAATAGACTTAAGCTACATATTCGATGCCGCGGAGAAGGCAAACCGGCAATGCAAAAAAGCAGTTTTGGTGATAAAGAGCACGGTAATACCAGGAACTGCCAGGGAACTGTCAAAAAAAATCAGTCTCCCGATAGTTTCAAACCCTGAATTCACAAGAGAAGGCACTGCCGTAGAAGACACACGAAAACCGGACAGGGTAGTGATTGGCGCAAAGGACAGCAACGCCGCGGATTTAGTTGGAAAAATTTGGTCATTTACGGGGGCACCATTGCTCAAAACAACCAATGAAAACGCAGAGCTTATCAAGTACGCCAGCAATTCGTTTTTGGCCACTAAGATATCCTTTATAAACGAGATAGCAAATCTATGTGAAAGCATACCAGGCGCGGATGTAGAGATCGTAGCGAAGGGGATGGGTTATGACAAGAGGATAGCACCATACTTTCTCAAGGCGGGCATAGGCTATGGAGGTTCATGCTTTCCGAAGGATACCTCTGCAATAGCATCCTTTGCAAAGGAGCTCCAGTCTCCTCTTAGTATAGTCGAAAGTGCGATAAAGGTGAATTCTGACAGGATCGAACGGATAGTGGATATCCTGAAGACCGAAATCGGAAAAGAATTGAAGGGTAAACGGATAGCGGTGCTTGGACTGGCATTTAAAGATGACACCGATGATATAAGGGGCTCACAGCCGATACGGCTTATAGAAAGGCTGTTAAAAGAATCTGCAGCGGTGAATGCATACGATCCAAGGGTAAAAATCAAAATAGACGGTATAACGCGCTTTGAGAATCTCGAGGGCTGTATAAAAGAATCTGATGCAGTTATAGTGGCGACAGAATGGGGGGAATTCAGTAACCTCAAGATAATGGACAAATTCGTATTGGATGCTAAAAGGATACTGAATCCGGCAAACTTTAATAATTTTAGAGCCATTGGACTATCATGGGAAAGATAAGAAAGGCCGTCATCCCTGCCGCGGGGCTTGGATCGAGGTTTTATCCATTGACAAAGGCACAGCCGAAAGAGATGCTGCCCATCCTAGATAAACCTGTAATCCATTATGTAGTTGAAGAAGCCGTTAACGCAGGTTTGAATGAAATCCTGATAATCGTTGGGAAAGGAAAAGAATCAATAATAAATTATTTTGACAAACACGAATTGGACAAGCTGGATATCTCAGGAGTAAGCAAGTTCCCGGAGATATTCTTTGTACGGCAGAAAGAGCAGCTGGGTCTGGCGGACGCTGTGCGGTATTCCAAAGCTTTCGTGGACGATGAGCCCTTTTTAGTGCTTTTAGGCGATACAATATATAAGTCTAAAAATAAAACTCCCGTTTCGAAACAACTAATGAACTCCTTCACAAAGACAGATAAAACCACAATAGCAATAGAGGAGGTCCCCACCGAGAAGATAAGGGATTATGGAATACTCAGCGGTAAAGAACTGCCAAATAAACTATTTCGTGTAGACGATTTGATCGAAAAGCCGGAGCCAAAGGACGCGCCTTCCAATCTTGGGATAACAGGGCTGTACGCGCTTACGCCAGAGATATTCGATGCTATAGACAGGATAAAACCTGGAAAGAACGGAGAGTACCAGTTGACTGATGCATTGAAGATATTGGCAAAAAGTGACGAGGTGTTCGGCGCCCGGTTCGAAGGAAAAAGATACGATATCGGTACGAAAGAACTATGGATACGTACATTTTTTGAATTTGTTAAGGGAGACAGCAAGTTTAATCACATCCTGGACAACCTATGAAAAACCCGTCCATAGCAATTACCGATTACCAGCTAAAAATGATGAAAGGCGGCGGGCAAAAGGTCGTTCAGGCGCTTGTAAACAACTTAGAAAAAAGTTATTCCGTTTTTCATGTTGGATATCCCGGTGAAGTGAAATGCAAGAGAGACGTTTCCCCCTACGTGGAAATGCCGAAAGCCGCGGAGACAAAGGTTGAAGCCCTGAAATCTAATAAACTCCTAAACTTTAACATGGTTAAGAAACTTATTCGTTATGCGTTTCACAGGTTCAGGTTCGTGAGTAATCGGACACTAAAGAAAGCGGAAGTCCCATGTGATATTGTCATATCAAACAGCAATTACGATGACATAATAATGTTAAATGACAGCAGATTCCATCTGAACTACAAGGCTGCAATATTCATAAAGCACAACCCTTACTATGATTTCAATTGGTTCTATCCAGACCGGCTGATAAAGGATAAGGTTTTCAGGATAATAGCGTTGAATTCCGTGGACTACAAGTTATTGTCCATAAAATATTCAAAAAAGAACGTTAGGCTGATATACCCGGTTATAGAACTTAAAAAAGTAAGACCGGAGTCAGGTTATATCGAAAAACTGGGCATAACAGATAAGCACAGGGTTATAGTGAGCATTGGCAGGTTTGACGAGACGCAGAAGAAGTTATCTGTTGCCATAACTGCGATTGCATTGGCCTCAAAATTGGATGATAATCTGCGGTATTTTATTGCTGGCAGTGGACAGGACCAGGCACTATACGAGAAACTCATTGTGAAATACGGTTTGGAAAACAAGGTAAAGATACTCGGGTTCATAAGCGATTCACAAAAATATTCATTGATGCAGAGAGGAGACATAGTACTACAGCCTTCTGTCAGAGAGAACTTCAGCAGTGTCACCTTGGAAGCTATGACTTACGGATCGATAATATTAACGAGTAGGAACAGTGGCTCGGTGGATATAGTAAATGACGGTAAAAACGGTTTTTTCCTGGAGATGAATGCGGAAGACATAGCATCTAAAATACTGAAGATACTAAGCCTTGATAAAGTGAAGACACGGAAGATAAAGAATAACGCGATAAAAACAGCTTCCAGATTCTCCTCGAAAGAGATGATAAACCAGTACAAAGCGGTTATAGACGAAA
>JAJZNV010000003.1 GCA_021852265.1 Nanobdellota archaeon | reverse complement strand
GCTAAGTTATTTAGGGGATATATACAGCATCTTGAAATTGCACTGATTTTTGTAGTTTTTACAAAGCTCCTATATTGATTTCTCTCCTTTGACTTAACGCATTTCTTTTAATGTTCTTACGTAGGGATTTTATCTTTTCAACGATATTGATTAATTTTTTCTCGTTATTTTTGTGTAGGCCCATAGAGCTATGAACACAACAATGCTCCAAATTAGGCTATCAGAAATTAAATATATCCAGTTAATTTCAGAAGGAAACTGATGTGGTGGTGTAGTTACAGATGTACCTCCCAAACTAAGCCATCCAAAAGGAAATCCTTCAAAATTATTACTGTTGTTGTAAGGTAACGCGCACCCCCCGATGCACTGATTAATATTGAAAAATGTTAACAGTGTAACAACTACACCCAGTATAATGGAGATAAGAACGTTTTTGTATCTCATATTAGTGGCTAAGTAGTACGCTATTAAATACTTTTACGCATTTTATGTGTCTTAAATATTTGTTTATTAATCTATTTAGTATGTCTGGAATTTCATTTACACCCAAAAGTACACTTGCGTTTTTAGTAGCAGTATCGTTTATAGCTTGGCTAGGTGGAATGTATACCTCTAATTCTTCAATAGTTTCTATAGCAGAACCGATATTCATTCTTACATTTGCAATTTTAATAATATTCTGGGTTTTGAGCATAGCGAGAAATATAAAAGGTTTCTAAATTTTTAACTTTATTACAGCTACATTCAATCCTAACCTTTTAATGGCAGTTGCCAATTTATCTGAATGCCTTTGTCCGTACAAAATAACAATATTATTATAACTTTTAGCGAAGGCGTTCACTTCAGAGATTACTTTATTTTCGCGATACGGTGCGGTCTTTCTTACATATCTCGAAAAATATAATAAACTTGGAAGCACCATAAACGCAAATCCAAAAATTAAGGTTGAGATATAGATAACGGAAAAATGAGATGTAAGCAATAATACGGAGTCGATAACAAATATTGCGCCAATAAAAAACAATAATAAATTATGAAACATTTCGAAAGAATGCGAATTAATTTATAATTTTTTACTATTTTAAAGTATAGAAGGCTTTATATACTAGTTCCTTTCTATAAAACGATAATAACAAGTAAAAAGGAGGTAAAATATGAAAAATAAAGGGCTAGACAAGATTTTAGCTGTAAAGAATAAAGGAATTAACTTAATAAACGCTGCGGGTAGAAAAATTGATAATGCGTCGTATAAAACCTGGAAAAAAGTATTGTACGCTATTGGGTACATTATAGCCCCAATTAGCGGAGTCTCTGCAGGCCGGCTACTAAGTGCCTCTAATGCATATGCTAATGCCGCAGCGCAATATGGTTACAATTGTTTTACGGACTCAAGCATGAATACGTCTTGTTTACAAGCTGCTCAAAACGACTATGTTAGCGGAATAAGCCTTTTAGCTGTAGCCGCGCTGTCTATTGGTATGGTGTCTTATTGTACATACAGGGATTCCAAGATGCATGAACTGAAAAGAAAAGAGATGGGCTATACAAAGCAAACACTTTTAGATGACTTCGAATCCAGATAAAAATATGAAAGATGAAACCATGCTGTATATATCTTCTGAATGAAAATTTTGCTAATGAGTTTATTCTTGAATTAGAAAAAAATAAGTCCAGATATTATACCGATAAATTGGAGAATCTTAAAGCGAAATTAGTTAAAGACCTAAACTAATATTCTGATTAAAATAGCGTACACTTTTTGGTAGATAGCGCTGTCTCAAAAGAAAGCTAGCGAGGTTTAATTTATTTATTTTTTATAATCTGTTATTTTTATTGGTTGGTATATGCGCTGAATCACAGTCTCTGTTACAGGAATCCATTCAAATTCATCCCCGTCATTAAACGGCGGTAATCGAAGGCTCCTCCTTTTTCTTTGCATTTTGGTGTGCCGTTTATACAGTGCGGAGAATATATTGAGGTTCTCGGGATCATCGGGCTCCTGCACTTCCCGTTTTTCCATGCTTTCAGAGATGAGCATTAATAAATCCGATTCTCTAGGTATATCACTGATACATTGGACAGGGCCCCCGATAGGCCGCCAGACGTATAACTGGTCTATCTCAGCTCTTGTCAAGACTACTAGATTTTTATACTGCGCTTCAGTAACGACCATTGCCTTTTAATGACGATGTCTTATATTAATACCTTATTGTATTCTAAGGCGTGCGCATAAGTCTCACAACATACATTATTGTATTGATTTATTCTTTTTAGATAGCTGTTGTAAAGTTAACTAGTGCAATTTCTAAACGCCGTATATCCCGTTAAGTTATTTAGGGGATAATGCTATCTAATTAAAATCAGAATAAAAGTTATAATTTCACCATTTTAAAGTATAGAAGGCTTTATATACTAGTTCCTTTCTATAAAACGATAATAACAAATAAAAGGCAGTAGAAAACTTATGTCAAACGAACAAACTATCGCAGAAGTGTTGGGGATCAGAAGGAACAATTGGAAACCTTTACTAGTCTCATATGCCGATGTAAACCCGGATGATGGGTACAGAAAGAAAGTGAAATTATTAGACGACCGCCAAGGTAAAAATATGAAACTTGAAGAAACGTTGAACTTGAGAATCAATGTACCTCAAAGATTGCAGCCCCCCTTTAGGAACCCAGCTAGTTTAAGTTTTATAAGCGGATTATGCGAATTTGCAGGGATCGTAGCGGATAACCTAGAAAGAAAAGGGTATATCGCTGTTAGAAATTTTGATCCGAAGAGATATGATTCAAAGCCGAGTAAGGATAGAGTAGTAACACCGACGGATTTGATAAATCACCTCATATTCTCGGGGGGTAAGGGGCTTTACCAGCTTTCGGTGGATATAGTAAAGAAGCAGGGTTTCTTCGGTAGAACTGACAAAATTGGCACTTTATATACGAGATACCTTCCTTCGGATAGAACGGGACAGTCTACTGCTTTTTATCTGAGCCCTAAAATGGTAATTTACGGACGTAAAAATGCGCAGCAACTTTATGAACTTGAACGAGCGATTCTAAGAGATGTAAAGAGGGTTATGGGATCTAATCAAACTATAGGAAGCTTTGAGAAAGAACTATATCTCTAGTAGAGATTTTACCATCTAACGAAATTAATCTTAAAAGAGTCATGTACGGACAGTACTCTTGTAAGAATAAGACAGAAGGTGTTGCTTTTAAATTCAGAGCTATAATTTAGATTATATAATTATAAATTTACTATACGAAATATGATTACGCGTTATGAAGATAAACTAAGTATCCCTAAGAATATCTATACTACAGACAAAGAAAAGTTTGAGAAGTATATCGAGAAAGCATATGCTGCAATAAACGGTGCGACTAGTATAAGAAATTTTCCATAAGTGCATATAACAGGAACAAGGTTCCTATACCGGAAAAGATGCCCGAAAATAAGAACCAGTAAATATTTATTTTCTCCTTTTTAGACTTAATTGCGAGGGGCACAAACAGTATTGTTGCTACAGCAAATATAAGTATGGCAGAATAGAACGGGTTCTGGAACGAAGAAAGTTTTTCAAATAAGTCCAGAAACGCAAATGCTACGGCTGCTAGTATACCAAAAATGACCCACCGCATAACTATACTTAATAAACAACGGCAAATTTATAATCGCTCCTTCATAAAAAGAGATATTCTGGAAAGTGTACGCTAGTAATATTTCACCATTTTAAAGTACGGAAACCTTTATATACAATCAGTCGTCTTTAAATTAAACATGGGAGAAACTGAACTTACAGAGCTAAGTAAAAGAGTTAAGTGCATGGATGAAATTATAACTAGCGGCGCAGAGAATATCCAATACAAATCACTCTCAAGTATATTGCCACCGGCACGAAAGTCCTTGCAGGTTATCGTTTATGATCTACAGCAGTCAAAAGCAGAATTTTACGTGTCCATGGTATGTCCTTACAGAGCAAAGGGACTTCTACAGGGCATCGATGCTAGTAATAGCGGGTTAGAGAAAAAATTTAAGGAGCTAGGGATGGCTTCGTTAGACGTTAAAACCAATAATAGGGATGAAATTGCATTTGAGCTGCAAGGCACGCTGGATTTGGAAACGCCAAATGAAATCAATGCAAAGGATAGTGGACTATGCATGTCCGATATCTCTGCAGGTGGCAGCATAAAGAAAATAGTGCAAGGTATATATGCGGATGACACCAAGCACACTAAACAGACTTTATGGGTTCTCGATGAAAAGAAGAATGATGGCGTACTGTTTGAGTTTGATCTTTCAGAAGACCCCTCCCTTATGGTTGACAGCGAAACACGCCCTGCCATATACAAAATAAAGGATGGGCAACGCATTGCAAGGACATACAAAAATCAGACATCATTCTTGTCGGCACAGGAAGATGCACTTAAATTTGCAAAAAGAAATCAAAGTATAAAGTCGATAAGCACATACATGAACGGTAAACAGATTCAATTTTTAGACTTTCTTAAGGATATGCGAAAGTGGTATAATGTTCAGGCGGACCCGGCTTATAGCTGAATCTTCATGAAAAATAGGTTAGAAAAATTACTTTCAAAAGACCGTTCAGTGATAAGACCACGATGGCGCGCCCTCAAAGGATACCTTACAGGATTTGCGTCAGAAATGCGTAATTTAAAGTTGCCACTTGCCTTTTTAATTGCTGGAGAAGCGGCTGATAGAGTCACTACGTGGCTTGGCTTTCAACATGGCGCAATGGAGGCAAATCCATTAGCGCTGCAACAAATGGCCATGTGGGGCCAGATACCTGAATTCATTATATCCACTGCAGTTAGCATACCTGTGACATACTGTCTGGGTAGGGCAGCGGATTACATGCTTTTTAAACTAAACAATGGAACTGGGCCAAGACGCTGGTTTACAAAAAATCTTTTTTATGGAGTGGGGCTGTCAGAATTAAATATTGCGGCAAGCAATTATAGTCTTATAACGAGCAGCCCCTTCTTAAGTTATGTTTTAAATTCAAACAAGCCGTTTAATTTCGGCTATGATTTTGGTATGTCACATGGCATGAGCCCTACAACCACGGGTTTCATGTTCGCATCTCTTGTTGCAAGTGCTCTTTATTTTATGCCAATGGCGTTCTCTTATCTCCTGAACAAAGACCGCTACAGCCTATAATACAATATATATTCCGCAATTCACTTCCGGTGGTTTATAGTAAACTTTAAATACTAGTTATGCTCATGGTTTAATGTAAACAAATGGAATCTCATATACTGCCCAATGATGTAATGAAGAGTGTTTTTGATATAGTGAAGAAAGATGATAAGCTGTACATTATATTCAAAGAAGAAAATGAAGTAATCGAAGAGAAGGTCAAGAGAATATTCGGTGATGATAACCTTGAGTTCATGGATCTTTTTGATCTGCTGCACAAGCGACTCTTGAGAGAGTTCAGCGATTGTATGAGCATCTTTGATAATGAACCCCTGGTTGAGAAATTGGGTTTTAGGGAATTCACGGAGATTTTTTATGATCTCACAAAACTGGAACAAAGTAAAAAGATGTTATTTAATTACGCTCTTTTGGGCCGACGTGGGAACAATGGAATCCTGCAGGATCTCGGAGGGAGAAGACTCGGGACTAGCGTCGTCGCACTGCCGTCGGAGCATGAGAAAGAAGTGGAAAACTTCATACGGAAATGGAACGTAGGGTATGTCAAGAGAAGAATACTTACGTTTGAGGAGGAATAGAAATGGAAGATGAGAATATAGGTTTGAATCTGAAGGTTGCCGAGGCGCTTCAGAATGATATAGGTACAAACGCCGTGAGGATAGACACTGCCTCAATGAAACAGATAGGTGTACGCGTTGGAGACTATATAGAGATAGAGGGAAACAGGAAGACTATAGCGAGGGTTGAAAGATCTTACCCTGCAGACATAAATCTCAGACTGATAAGAATGGATGGTACTACAAGGAAGAATGCAAAAGCTTCCCTCGGTGAGAATGTTATAATCAGAAAAGTTGATGTTACGGAAGCCGATGTGGTAAATTTAGCACCACTTTCAAACACTGCTATAAAAGGTGGTGAAGAACTGTTAGGGCGTTTACTGAATGGGCGGGCGCTGTCAAAAGGTGATCAGGTCGCAGTTGGAAATGGCAGCAAGGGCATGATCGGTTCGATATTTGGCGACGATGACATATTCAATATGGTCTTCCAGGGTACCGGCTTTCCTAACAGCCTTTTCGGTTTTTCCGAATTGAGATTCGTAGTTACTTCCGCATCCCCTAAGGGGTACGTAGTCATAACCGAAGATACGGAGATAAACATATCATCGGAACCGATAAAGATGGCGGAGGAATCCAGAGCTAGGCATGTGAGCTACGAGGATGTTGGCGGTCTTTCGGACGCGGTTGGAAAGATAAGGGAGATGGTAGAAATGCCATTGAAACATCCTGAGATATTTATGCGTCTCGGAATAAGTCCTCCGAAAGGAGTGCTTTTGTATGGTCCGCCGGGCACAGGTAAAACCCTGTTGGCAAGAGCAGTGGCGGATGAAAGTGAAGCGCATTTTATACCGATAAACGGCCCGGAGGTCATGAGCAAATGGGTAGGTGATGCGGAGAAGAAGCTAAGAGAATTATTTGAGGAAGCAGAAAAAAATGCACCTGCAATTATCTTCATAGATGAGATAGATGCGATCGCAACTAAGAGAGAAGAAAGCATCGGTGAGGTAGAACACAGGGTCGTTTCTCAGCTCCTGACTCTTATGGATGGTCTGAAGGGCAGGGGTAAAGTAATAGTAATCGCTGCAACGAATAGACCGAACGCTATTGACCCTGCATTAAGACGACCGGGAAGGTTTGACAGAGAGGTCATAATAGGTGTGCCTAATGAAAAAGGAAGGCTCGAAATATTGAAGATCCATACGCGAAATATGCCCTTAGATAAGTCGATAGGGCAGGAAGGGCTAGAATACTTGGCTAAAATAACACATGGATTTGTGGGTGCGGACTTGGAGTCGCTGATAAAAGAAGCAGCGATGAATGTTATAAGACGCAATATAAATGATCTAAACCTCAAAGAAAATGAGAACATCCCTAAATCTGCGCTTGAGAAACTTGTAGTAAAAATGGATGACTTTAGGGAAGCGCTCCGGTTTGTTAGACCAAGCGCAATGAGAGAGGTATTCATAGAAAAGCCGAGTACAAAATGGACGGACGTGGGTGGGCTCGAAAGAGTGAAGGAGCAGCTAACCGAAGCGGTAGAGTGGCCACTTAAGCATCCAGATGCATTTAGGAAAGTAGGGATCGTTCCACCTAAGGGAATACTACTATATGGTCCGCCAGGCACAGGAAAGACACTGCTTGCAAAGGCCGTCGCTAATGAAACCGAATCGAACTTTATTGCGATAAAGGGTCCTGAGATATTCAACAAATACGTTGGGGAGAGCGAAAAAAGGGTACGTGAGCTTTTCGATAAAGCAAGACAGGTCGCCCCTGCAATTATCTTCATAGATGAGATTGACAGCATTGCCTCTTCAAGATCTAATTTTGAGGGTAATAATATCAATGAGCAGGTGGTGAACCAGCTTTTGACAGAATTAGATGGTATTGAACCTTTGAAAAATGTTGTCGTAATTGCAGCTACCAATAGGATAGACCGTATAGATCCGGCCATACTACGGTCAGGAAGGTTTGATAGCGTAGTGTTTGTGCCGCCACCAACAGAAAAAGAGAGAAAAGCGATATTCAATGTATACATTGATAAGATGCCGATAGATGGAAATAAGGAGGAACTAGTTCAGTTCTTATCTGCCAAGACTGAAGGGTACGTGGGCTCGGATATAGAGCGCCTGACAAAAGAAGCAGGCATGATTGCTCTTAGGAATGATCTGTCCACCGAAAAACTTTCGAGGGATGACTTTGAAAAGGCTCTGGAAATAATAAAACCTAGCCTGACTCCGGACGAGGTAAAAAGATACGAGGAAACGGCCAATAAAATGTATACGAGGAAGACCAAAGCAGGTGAGCTAACTTATTTCGGATAGGCATGGATTACGAGGACCTCTATAAGCTCATCCTGGATGATGAATTGGGGTGGGAACATCTTATATCCTCTATAGTTAGAGAGGAGGGGATGGATCCTATGGACATAGACCTCATAAAGATAACAGATCGCTTTATGTCCATAATCTCCAATAACAGGATAGACTTTAGATACGGGGGAAGGTTCGTACATACCGCAGCGATACTTTTGAAGATGCAATCAGAGAAAGTAGCTGACGATATACTGAACAGGAACGTGCAAAAGGAAGAGGGCGGGGGCGAAAGCAGATATGTCAAAGCGATACCCTACGACATACTCATAAGTCCGAAACTTCCGCTTATACGAAATAGAAAGATAACCTTCACCGAATTGATTAGCACGATAAGGGAAGCGCTAAAATACACTACAAAACCGAAAATAACTTTTAAGCTTGAACTTAAAGAAATAAAAATGGAAGACCGCATAAATATGCTGGTAGAAAGATTGATGCGGATGTTCGGTCTTAAAGAGATAATAGCATTGTCCGAGCTGCTGGTCAAAAAGGACAGAAAGGAATTGGTTTATACCTTTCTACCGCTCCTTTTTCTTTCAAACATGGAAAAAGTAGAATTAAATCAGGAAGAACCATTTACGGAGATATATGTCAAAAATAAAAGAATACGTTGAAGCCCTGATATTCGCTTTCGGAGATGGTATAACAATGGAGGAGATAGCGAAGCGTACCAAGTTCGATCCTCTAATTGTAAAAAAGGCAGTAAATGATCTAAACAAGGAATATACAGAGCGGAAAAGCGCATTTACCATATCCACGGAGGGAAACGTTTACAGAATGCGCCTTAGAGGCGACCTAATTACCCTTGCAGAGGACACTCTTAAAACCGATATGAAGAAGGGAGTAATGATGACTCTCAGCCTGATTGCGATGAAAGGGAAGATAAAACAAGCAGAACTTATAAAAATGCGCGGCAGTCTTTCGTACCAGCATGTAAAAGAACTGGTATCAAGAGGGCTTGTCACTACTTCAATTGAGGATAATCACAAGATTATAAAGTTGTCGCCATCATTTTATGATTACTTTGATGTAAACAGCAAAGAGTTTAAGGAAGTAACAAATGAGGTTAAGGAAGACGTAAAGAAAGAATCTGAACAGACCGTAGAATACACTCCTAAATAAAGAAGGGCAATTTTTATAAAAAGCGTTAATTCAGAATATTACAACTCTCTTTTTTAGTTCTAGTGGTTTTTGTTCGCGTTCCTTTGGCTTCTCCTCAGGAGCAGGTTTTTCGGCTGGCTTAACGTTAGGCGTGATAGGCACTGGTGCTTCATTGCTATAAGACACTGGAACTTCGCCCCCGCCTGATTTAACCTTTTCTATGGCGCCAGATATGGTTTCAGTCAGTTGTAGAGCCTCTTCCTCCGTCAGGGTCTTCGGCTGCCACGCATAATTTACTGTATCATCGGTGTATCTGGGGATTGCATGTATGAGCGCATGGGGATTAAAATTTCCTTTCCTGAGTTCCTGGGTATAGATCAGATCTACGTTCATAGCGCCAAGGGACAATACCAATGCATATGCTATTGCACGTCCTATTGAAAGAAAAGCAAGGTATTCCCCTTGTGGAATTTCATATAAGCTATTGTAATGTGCCTTCGGTATTATTATGACATGGCCATTTGTTGCAGGATTTATGTCTAATACCGCAAGGACTCTCTCATCCTCATATATACTATAAGATTTTACCATCTTCGCGGATATCTGGCAGAATATGCATTTGTTTTCTTCCATCTTAGTATATGCGCAATAAACAGATTAAACGCTTATAAATATAAAAACATTTATTAAATCATGGCAACAAAAACATTGCTATCTGAGCAGGAAAAGAAGCAGGTAGACACAGTTTTGGCCTTAGTACTTTATGGAGTAGGAACAGTATTGCTTGTCCTTGGATTTAGTTCCTGGCTGGCGGCACTCCTTCCATTGCTCCAAGGCTATGGTGCGGAAATAATAGTTGGTGCTATTGCGCTCGTACTTAGCGTTTCGGTATTTAAGGTTAGGATTTAAATTTTTTATTTTTATTTTTATTCTTTTGTTCTCACGTAAAGTTTATATAGATAAGATTACACTAACCACTATTGAGTAGATTTAAATGGAGGCATTATGGCATTAGCTTTTGGAGAAGATTATGTTGGGAAAATAAGAAGGCTTTTCGGTTTAAATCTGTACGAGGCGAAAATGTGGTTAGCGCTGCTTTCACAGGGCAAGTCTACGTCCGGTAAGCTCAGTGACATTGCAAACATACCAAAATCAAGATCATATGATATACTTGTATCTCTCGAGAATGGCGGCTTTATAGTCAGAGATTTAAGCAAGCCAATAAGTTATAGAGCGATACCTCCTTCTGAATTGATAGAGAAACTGGAAGACAAATCAAAAGATGAATTTGACGCGAAATTAGAAAAATTGAATAAACTAAAAGACAGTGTGGTGATGAAAGACTTGCAGAATCTTTATGATAAAGGTATCCGCTTTGTGGAAGAAAACAAGGTGGCGACTTCATACCAGGGAGCTGATACTGCATACTTCAGGATAAAGAAGAGTATAAAGGGCGCAAAGAAAGAGATAGTCCTTATAAGCACAGCGGGGGCGCTGGACAAGAAAGTAAAAGCGCTTGGTAGAGCCCTAAAGCAGGCAAAAGCTAACAATGTGACAATCCATATATATGCGCCGGTTAAAGACCTGAGCGATGCACTGGCAACAGAAATAAAGCAGTTTGGTAAGTTTAACAAAACGAACCTTGATATAGGCAGATTCGTGATAGTGGATGAGAACGAGGTTTTCATTTTCACCGAAAATGAGGAAGAGACGCATCCAAGTAATGAAATCGTCCTTCACGTAAAGGGAAAGTATTTACCGGAAAAGTTAAAGAAGCTCGCGCAGTTGCATGCTGCTTGAAGACATTAATTAGTACCCCTTTGACTCACTCAACATTGCGAGTAATTTTAGTTCCCTTATCCGTATAATCGCTTTGCCCCTCAATGGAAAATGCATTACGAATATCTTAGAGTTAAACCTATCCGGCTGCCAACCAAAGTCAATATGCTTTTTACCCGAGAATTTTTGGAAAGCCGTCTTCCCAACAAAACACACGATTTTTGGGCGGAAGTTTTTAATTGCATTCGATATTCTAATCCGACCTCTCCGCTCTTCACCCCTTTTTAGCTCGGTTATATCAAAAGACGGTCGGTTTACTACATTTAATAAATTTAGCCTATAGACGCTCGAGAATTTGTTTTTGTATACCTTCTTCAGTTTTGTATCATCTTTAAGGTCCGCGATATTTTCCGTTATTAAACCACTTTTCGCCAGCAGGTACCAGAACATCTTATTGTTAGAAAAAGGTACGCCTCTTCTGAAAGAACCATAATGCGGATTTATACCTATGAATAAGATCCTTGCTCCGCGCCTTACTCGATATTTTATCATAACGTGTTTAAACTTTTAAAGGCAAACCTACAATAAGTAGTATGACTTATATCCGTGAAGTAGAGCTAGACAATTTTAAATCTTTTGCAGGTCACACTAAATTCACTTTCGTAAAAGGATTTAACGTAATAGCGGGTGCAAATGGCTCAGGAAAAAGTAATATCATAGACGCACTTATGTTCGTCTTGGGAGCCTCATCAAAAAGAGAAATGCGTAGTGAGGTTTTAACTGACCTAGTATTCAATGGCGGTAAGAATCAGAAAGCCGCGGAATTCGCAAAAGTAAATATTATTTTAGATAATTCTGATAAGACCTTTAGTAGCTATGAGGAAAAAGAGATCTCAATAAGCAGAAAGGTCGATAAAAGCGGTAAGAGTATTTTTAGGATAAATGGGAAAGCATCAACAAGGGAAGAGATTCTGAATATACTGTCCATTATAAAAGTTAAACAGGACAGTTTTAACATTATTCCACAGGGAAAAATATCAGAGATTGCGGGTTCCTCACCAGAAGAACGGCTTGGAATAATAAATGATCTCTCAGGAATAAGCGTTTTTGAAGAAAAGAAGTCAAAAGCAATGAATGAAATGGGTAAAGTTGAAGGAAATATATCCAAGATAGAGACCGTTCAAAAAGAGAAGAAAAGGTTGATGGAGGAACTGGAGAACGATAAGAAAAGAGCGGAGGAGTTCAAGGAGCTTAAAAAAACACAGACACTCTTGCAGGCAAAACAGGCGCTTATAAAGAAAAATTTCGCGTATACCGAACTAGAGGGGGCCGTAAAAGAGCTATCTAAGGTAAATACTGAGAACGCAGAGGTAGTTTCAAGTAAGGACAATCTGTCTGGTCATTTATTAGAGATTCGTAATGAAATAAACAGGATAAATACAGAGGCGGAAAAGGAGGGTGAAAAAGAGATATCCGAAGCAGAATCAAAAGCCAAGGCACTTGATGTGGACTTAACAAAACTTAGGGCCGTGTCAGCAAACGACAAAGAACAAATAAGTAATCTAGCGGATGCGATAGACAGAATAAAAAAGGAGATAAGTGATATATCCGAGTCATCAGAAAAAGAAAATTCTGAAATAAATGGATTGAGGAGCCGCTTAAATCAGCTTAACTCTAGAAGACATGAGTTGACGGAGATGATGAGCAAGGCGGAAAATTACTTTAAGGAGAAGGAATCTGGAGAAAAGCAACTAAACGAGGTAACCAAAAAAATCTATGAGTATAGACTCGCCCTATCAAATTACCCAAGAATAGCAGAGCTTCAATCCAAATTAAGTGAATTAAACGCGACAAAAGCCAAACTGGACACCGAGAATAGAGACATGACAGTACGCTTTTCTGAAATTAGACCTGCCGTAGACAAATTAAAATTAAACGTGAAAAAAGAGGAGGACACACTCTACTGGCTTAGAGAAAACCTGTTAACACAGAAGACGACGCTAAACTCTAAGAGTAGGGCAATAGACACTGCAGAAAAGCTAAAAAAGGAAGTCTCAGGTGTCTATGGAACCGTTAACGAGCTTTTTACCGTAGTAAATGAAACGTATACACAGGCAATATTTAGGTCAATAGGCAGGCGCGGCGACTTTATAATCGTGGAAAATGAAGCTGCAGTGTCCAAGTGCATAGAAAAATTGAAACGTGATAAGCTGGGCAATTTTAATTTTATACCTTTGAATAAAATAGTGTATTCAGATACTGGCAAATTGCCAAGCGACTCTTTCGTAATAGATTTTACAATAAATCTGGTCAAGTTCGACGAGAAAGTGCGTAATGCAATGAAGTTTGTTTTCGGTGACACCGTATTAGTAGAATCTTTTGAGGATGCAAAGTCGCTTATAAACCGATATAGGATGGTCACTTTGGATGGAACCGTGTTTGAAAAGACTGGAGTAATCTCTGGGGGTTATCAGGAAGAAATAAACTTTGCAAACATAAACAAAAAATATCAGGAATTAAATTCCGGGATAGACGAGCACACAAAGTTAAAGGAAAAATATCAAGTTGAATTAGATGAAAAAAACGCGACTCTGAATTTCTTGATGTCCAAAATAAAGGGATATGAGAAAGATCTGTATGAGATAAAGAATAGCATAAGCGCGGTATCAAAGGAAATATCGAACTTTAAGGGATCCGAATCGGAGATATCAGAGACAATAAACAAGTTGGATGCCCAAAAATTAGAGATAGAGGAGAAACTGAATAAGATAGGCGCCGATAAATACGAACGGGTAGATTATAGAAAGGACATAGAACAGCTGGATAGAGAAATAAATCAAATACAGATAAAACTCGGTACTTCAACTACAAAAATAGAGAATATATTCAAATCTGAGCTTGCGGATCTATTGAAAAGAAATTCAGATCTTGAGAAGCAAAGAGCCAAATTTGAAACAGAAATAGAGACTATCTCTAAAAAGATAACCGACGGGGATAAAAATCTGCAGCTGTTAATGCAGGATTTAAGCAAAAAGTCAGATGCCTTGCTTAAATTAAGGGAAAAGCGCGTTCATCTTAATGAAGAGGTCGTTGGGATAGAGGACAAACTTGGGCAGATTAATAAGGCGTCTTTAGAACTGCAGAACAAAATAAATGACTTAAGAGTCAGGGAAGCTGAGCTGAAAGTAAAATTCGAGACGGCTAATGAGGAATTCAGTAAATTTGCTTCCGAGAACCCGTTGCTTGAAAGCAGCGACACAGTGGAGAACATATCCAAAAAGCTTTTATCCATCTCGTCGAAAATAGATAGATTCGGTCTTATAAATGAGACTGCCTTAGACAAGTTTAACAAGGTACTTGAGGAATATAATGAATTCAATACTAAACTTGTAAAATTAAATGAAGAGAAAGAGAAAATATTGGCGGTAATAAAAGACATAGAAGCCAAAAAATTGGAAACATTCATGAAAACCCTCTCAGAGATAAATGGAATATTCTCACAGGTTTTCAATTCCATAACCAGCGGCAAGGCAGAATTGATACCTGACAATCCGCAGGACGTTTTTGGGGGCGGATTGGATATCAGCGTGGAATTGCCAAATAAAAAGGTTCACAATATAAGAGGATTAAGTGGCGGGGAGATGTCGATATTGTCCATATCTTTGCTTATGTCAATATCCAAATACATCGACGTGCCTTTCTATGTGCTTGATGAAGTGGATGCCGCCCTCGACTCCGTTAATTCATCAAAATTCTCAAGTCTCGTAAAAGCCTATTCAGAAAACACCGAGTTTGTAGTTATCTCGCACAATGAAACAACGATGATTAATGCTGACGTGATATATGGAGTGACCATGACCGGAGAAGGGGTAAGCAAGGTTGTTAGTGTAAAAATGCCTAATAACAGCACCAAAACATCAAGCGCTTAATTCGTTGTTGGTATTGTTAAGAAACGATAAAAATTGGGTAAATTCTTGCATATCTAATTTTTTAATTTCCTTGTCCTTAAAATTAAACTTATCAACATCAAGTTTTGATAAGAATTCCCTGCTTTGTCTCTTAGTCTTCTCCGCGATCTCTTGATAGGCACGCAGAACGGCATTTTTCACCGTCATTTCATCCCTTTTCAACACGCTCTGCAAAAAATCGTATGGTTTTCGCTTTAGTTTTACCATCTTGCTCATTACGCGCGGTGATGGATAAAACGCTTCTTTCGGGACATCCCGAATCTCTTTAAATTCTATGAAAGAGGATATTAGCATCGACAGCTTATTTTGTTTTCCATTGCCGCCAAGGCCGTCAGATAAATCTTTCGGAAGGATCATTACTCCCGATTGAAAATCATATCGTATAAGTTTTTTTAATATCCGGTCGGCTATATTGTACGGCGGGTTTGAAACTACCTTATTGAATTTTGGATATATTATATCCAGAGCATCACCGTTAATCAAACGCACATTTTTATCAAGTTCATACTTGTCCAGTAAGTATGAGAATAATTTAAAGTGTTTTTCTATCGCAACTATCTTACAAGTTGTCCTCATCTTATCAACTTCGTAGCCAAGCCCTGCGCCTATATCAAGCACAATATCATCGGGCTTAAGTTCGGCAAGTCTAATCTCTTCATCTAATATACCTTCATCTATAAGAAAATTCTGACCATAAGTGTCTAATTCCTTCAAATGGAAACCATCTATCAAGAGCATAGCCTTCTGAAGCAGGTCATTCATATTGTACCATTAAGTGCTTACATGGGTTGTCCATGCGTTCATTCCTTTGTTTTAACCGGCTTCGTCTTGAATTTTTCAACAGTAAACTCAGAATTACATTTTTTGCAGTTAAACGCTATAAATTTTATTTTCTTCTTATCTACCTTTTCTTCCTTAAAATTTAATTCGCCCCGGAACTCATTTTTACTACTGCATTTTGGGCAGGTAAACATGAATGTATAATTTGGTTCAGATTTTAATTTGAAAATGAAAGCTTTTTCACTCTTTGCTCCATCAAATAGCGTAGCTTTCTTAAAAAAATCACAATCCATTAGGTTCGGAAGCATAAGTTTAATAGTTTTTTTCTATTTTTAAGCTTAAGATTTTGTCAGAAATATAATCTATCCATTTACAAGGTCAAATACAGTTTCAAGTTGCGTCTTTCTTGCTTCTATTTTTGCCTTCAAGTCTTTATACTGTTCCTCACTTATTTTTCCTGCGACAAAGTTCCTTTCCAAGTCTGCAGACTCTTTCTCAGTCTCTCTAAGTTTGTTTGTCAGGTTTTGGGAACCGCGGTTACCTAGAGAAAATGCACCGCTAACACTACTTGCAACCTGCCTCTTATTTAATTTGTTTGCGTAGCGCCTTGAAAGCTCGCTATATAATTCTGACATGTCATTCTCAAGTTTTGCATATGAATCTTTATCCTTGAACTGGCATTCCCCTGCCAGAACAATCCTAACATTTGCAGATTCCTCTGTCGGGTCGTACACGCCGATTATTTTCGACCAAAGAAATATTGGTACTACCTCCTTTACCATTAAAAACACTAACGCCAGAACAAATAGCCCCATAGTGGAGTATAAGAAGAATGCAGATGGTTGAGTGCTAAAATTGGTAAGATTGCCGATTATTGCATTACTGTAGTTCACTAAAAGCACCGCTAAAAAGATTATGCCGAGTATAAGGCAGGCCTTCCACGCAATGGGATATCGGGAACCCTTTACATTGTCCTTTGCGGACTTTACCAGCACTCGCATTGGTTTCGCGTTTCCGCCCCTAAAAGTTTCTTCTAGTTCAGTGTCCTCAAATTTTGACATCTCATTTAAAAGTATCCTGTAATCCAGGTCTGTCATAGACTCTGAAATTTCATTTCTTAATTCTTGTGGATCATCACTTTTTATATAGAGGTCATAGAATACATGCCGCCCCTCCATAGTGTCGGTAGCGAACTCTTTCTCATAATTCTTTATGTTAAAACCAAACATACACTTATTATCGCGCACGGCAAATAAATAGCTTATTTTTATGCCTATTCGGCACATGATTTTATCATTTTTACGCTAAAGCAGGCAGAGAAACGTGTTACTAATAGACTTAAGGGGTTAACTTAAAATTAAGCAAAACTTATTATATGATACTGAGCAAATATTCTTGAGAAAATCGACAGAGTCCTATGGATCTTGGAACAACTGGCTTTTGGGTGATAGCAGCTGTGCTCGTAGCGATGGCAATAGCTACCATCGAAAGTAGGCGTTTAGTGCATTATATATTGTTTTTATTCTTGTTCTTAGTAACGGTCGCAGCGCTTTTCTTGTACTTAAACGCCATTTTTCTAGGCATAGCCGAACTGATAATATATAATGGCGGGATAGTCTTGCTGCTGGCAATCGGGATAAGTCTTATGCCAGAAGGTTCCATACAAAGGGATGACAGGAAATATCTAGTTATCCTCCCACTGGCTACTCTTGCATTGCTCTCCTTCACAATCCTTTCTGGCATGGGCACAGGATCCGTTGGTTCATTAGATTATTCTGGTTTTAGCATATACTTCTTCCAGACGTATGGCATTATAATCGCAGTATTGGCTTTTACCGCAGTAGTCAGTCTTGTGACGACTATATACTTTATAAATAAGGAGGATCAGTGATGATAGCATACATAGATTTCGTTGTTTTATCATCCATTTTGTTTGCTATTGCGATATTCGGAATAATCTCAAGACGAAATGGAATAACGTTTGTAGTTTCTGCTGAAATAATAATAAACGCAGCAATGATAAATTTTGTGGGCGCTTCGAGTGCGTTTAATTCATATTCTGGCGCGAGCTACGCACTAATAACACTTGTAATCGCAGTGCTGGAAACGGTAGCATTGCTTGGCATGCTGATAATCTTCTCAAGAAAGACTGGCTCAGTTTCTTTTTCAAAAATGAAGGAGTTTAAGGGGTAATATGCTGTATCTCTTAATCCTTCCGATGTTGTTATCGTTGGTGCTGATACCTATTTTAGGTGAGCGTATAATACGAAGCTCCCTGATAGCTATAATTGGTGCATTATCCTCGTTTCTGTTATCGGTGTTCTATTTCTGGACTAATCTTGGGAATTCGACCATAGAATCATATAACTGGATTTCTGGGAGCAATTTCATGCTGTCCTTTAGAGGGGATAACCTAACGCTCGCGTTATCAATACTGGTTTCGTTTGTCTCGTTGATGGTACTTGTATTCTCGGTATTTTATATGCGGAAGGAGGACCAGGCAAGATACTACGCCGAGATGTCATTATTTATTTTTTCAATGCTCGGGTTGGTACTGTCAAACAGCACGCTGCTATTCTACATTTTTTGGGAAATTGTTGGTGTAAGCTCGTATCTGCTAATAGGATTCTGGTATAAAAAAGAGAGTGCCTCCGCAGCTGGTAAAAAGGCGCTTGTTCTTACCCGAATAGGAGACATGGCATTATTTGCCGCAATCATAATACTATTTGTAAATCTCAATACGTTTTCCATACCAAATACACTAAGTTCCATTGGTTTTCTGCCAGTCCAGACATTAGTTTTAGTTGGGGCGCTTATACTCATTGCGGCCCTGTCCAAGTCGGCTCAATTCCCATTTTACACATGGTTACCTGATGCGATGGAGGGTCCGACTCCGGTGAGTGCACTGCTTCATTCAGCTACGATGGTAGCGGCAGGGGTATATTTACTGGTAGTAATGTCCCCACTTCTACTTTTGTCGGGACTTGATCCGGTGATAGTTACTATTGGAATGTTTACCGCTTTCCTTGCTGCGTTTCTTGCGCTGAACCATACCCACTTCAAAAGAATATTAGCATACTCAACCATAGAAAGCCTGTCTTTCATGTTTATAGCGGTCGGCACACTAAATACGGGAGGGGCCATATTTTATCTCGTTGTGCATGCACTTTTCAAATCCATGTTATTTTTGATAGCCGGCGTTTTAGCCATGTTGGTGGGATTGCAGGACATTCATGCGCTCAGGCTTAAGAAACTTGGAAAGACATGGTTGCTGATCCCCGCGAGTATCGGTTTTGCATCGCTTGCAGGGCTGCCACCGTTCGCAAGTTTTTTCGCACATGCATCTTTAACAGTCGGTTTTAATATGATAGAGAATATTCTCTTCGTATTCCTTGCATTTTTGACGGCATTGTTCTCATTCAGGCTGTTTTTCATTGTGTTTGGTAAAAGATCTTCCACAAGATTGGAGAGATCGCCTGTCTCGGCCATACCAATATATCTTCTGTCACTTTTTTCTGTCGTAGGCGGTGTGATGGCCCTTTACTTCACAAATCTTATACCTAGTTTTGCATATTCATTTGACTTATTTACGCTGTGCAGCTTTGTCGCAGCTGTGTTAGGGGTAGTGACAGCATTCGAAATTTTTGGAAAAGGCAGATACGATGGACTGCTAATCGGTATTAAGCTTAGGCTAAAATTTCTTTTTGACCATCCATATGATGGATTTTTGACACAGGTGGGCTCGCTTTTCATTCGCTTAGGCGCGATTTTCGCAAGATTCGAAGATATGCTCTCAGCATTCTATGATAAACTTGCAGATTCAGCACTTTTGCTGTCCTCTAATTCAAGGAGAGTACAGAATGGAGACACACAGACATACGTTGCCGCGATATTAGTCGGATTGGTAGCGATACTTATTGTCGCTTCAGCTTTTATATGATACAGTTGTTGGGTTTTCTAATTTTGCCTGCGATAGGGGTAATCGCACTAGCAGTAAAACGGCTGTGTAGTTCAATAATGTCTGATGAAAAAATAGTTTTTGGTGTAATTTTAGCTACAGCCTTTCTGTTTTTTACAGGGTTATTTTTGGGCTTTGCAGGAATATCGATTAATTTAGTCAGTTCAATTGACTTTGCATTTACACTAGAGACTAATGGCTTAAGCATTCCATTCATGCTTCTTGCAGTAGTTCTGCCGGCACTTGGATTATGGTCTGCCCATCATGAGATAAAAAAGAATACAAACTTATTTTACATTTTTTACCTGCTGTCTTATATGTCACTAATAATGATATTCATATCCGCTAATTTGATCTCCTTCTTCATATTTTGGGAGGTAGTCCTGATTTCGTTCTTTTTTATAATTGCTTTTTGGGGTGATGAAAAAATAAGAAAAAGAGCGTCTATGAAATTCCTGATATTCACACAATTCGGAAGTCTAATGCTACTCGGAGCGTTTATCCTTATGTTTTTGTATACAGGGTCCTTTGACATAAATGTAATAAGCAACTTAGCATCAACAATACCCTCACCAATAGCAGATGTGATATTCTTGTTTGTTTTAATAACCGCAATAGTAAAAATGCCGATTTTCCCGCTGCACAGTTGGCTGCCAGATGCACATGTCAGTGCACCAACTTCTGGAAGTGTGCTACTCGCAGGCGTGCTGCTTAAGTTAGGAGGTTATGCCCTTCTTTTATTTGGAGTATTACTTTTCCCATCCATAACCAGCTTATTCCAAAAACCATTGATTATACTTGGTGTATTCACCGCAATATACGCTACCTTTGTAGCGTCTACCCAGAATGATTTTAAGAGGCTAATTGCATATTCTAGCATATTCTATATGGCACTAGTCTTTGTCGGATTAGCTTCAATGAGTTACTTTGGAGAAAGTGGCGCTGTGTTGCTTATGGTTAGCCACGGTTTCATTGTCGGCATGCTTTTCGTTCTTGCAGGAATATTGAAGAAGAAGACTGGCACACGTGATCTAAACAAGTTAGGCGGTTTAATGGCAAGAATGCCAGTTTACACTTTATTTTTGACCATAGCGATTATCGCGACACTTGGTGTGCCTGGACTTAGTAATTTCCCGGCAGAGCTCCTTGTTTTTCTTGGAGCATATGGAGCGTACACTTTATCACTAGTTTCCCTAGTAGGGGTTCTTATCGCCACTAATTACTATCTAGGTGCGCTAAAAAGGATACTTTTTTCTTCTCTTGGAAAAACACTGAGTAAGGTTACGGATATAAGTATGTCAGATGCAATACAGCTATCATTGTTCACTATTCCGATAATAGTCCTTGGAATTGCACCGAATCTGTTAATGGGGGCATTTAATCTTTTGATATGATAAATTCGGAATACGTATTATTTGCAGGTGCATTAGTCCTGATCCTTATTGACTTTTTAAGAAAAACGTTGGGAGTAGAAAGCAAAAAATCATTGCATTATGCCACGCTTATCTTACTGTTTTTAGCATTCATAGTGGAACTATTCTATGGCGATATGAACCTGCCATTCTTCTCCTCTACGCAGTACACCGGCTTTATTAACAGCTTTATATTGTTTATAGCCCTGGCGATTTACGCATTCTTTTTGGTAGACTCTGAAGAGCATAGTGCCTTTATGGACTTCCTTTTTGTTTTTGCGACGCTCGGAGCACTTCTTGTCGTTATCTCAAGTAACTTGATTGCACTGGCCGTATCGATAGAATTGATATCACTGGCGTCCTATGGTCTAGTATTTTTCCAGAAATCAGATCGTCGCATGGAGGGCGCAATGAAGTTTGTCGTGCTTGGCTTCTTGTCTTTTGTTATAATGCTATTCGGCATATCTCTTGTATATTCTGGATCAGGCACGCTCGATTTTACAGGTCTTTCCATTATAAACTACGTGCCATTCATAGGGGGTATAGCCTTGTTAATGGTCGGATTGTCCTTCAAGTCAACAATAGTGCCGTTTCATATGTGGGCACCAGATGTGTATGAAGCTTCGAACGGAACAGTAACTGCATTCCTGTCTTCTGTATCGAAAACTGCAGGACTGGTCGCAATGATACGGGTCTTCTTTTATGCGTTTCCCGTTTCATCACAATTTGTTTCTATTATGTTTATAATACTCGCGATATCCACAATATTCTTTTCGAGCTTCCTCGCGACCGTACAGGATAAGATAAAAAGAATTCTGGCATATTCAAGCATATCTCAAGCAGGTTTTGCTTTTGTAGGGGTGTCAGTGCTCAACACCCAGGGCATTTCTTCTGCAGTATTTTATATATTTACTTTTGCAATAGCAGATGCGCTAATCTTCCTTTCTTATAAGATATTTGAAGACAATAAAATAATATACAAAAAGGACATGCCACTGATGCCTGCCGTATCAAAAATTGCCACGATATGTTTCTTTATCGGGATATTATCCCTGGCAGGTTTCCCGCCGACAATGGGCTTCTTCGGGAAACTTTTGATATTTTCAGCACTTCTTCAGAATGGTTATATCACTTATGTTATTGCTCTTTTTGTAATATTACTTTTCTCTACTTTTTATTATTTTGGTCTTTTACGAGAGCTTATACTGGAAAAATCTGTGTTTAAAATTCAAAAAATAAGCGGAAATTTGCATGCTAAGGAAGCTATTCTAATCATTCTGACCATTGCACTGTTTATTGGAGTGATATTTGTAGGGTTATAATATTTATTTAAAGCGTTCTATTAGCTCATTCTCAATATAACTTGGTATAGTTGGATCCCTCTTTTCCAGCTTAGCCACGCTCTTTTTTTTCTTCGCACGTGCAGCATCTGCAAATTTAGAAACCATCTTTTTGCGGTCGGTATAATTATCTTTAAGTATACTTAGCCAGGGTCCTTCAGAAAACTTGAGGATAGTAAAGGTTTTAGAAAACTTACCGTGCGTTTTTACTTCTACATTAACATTTGGTGTGTAAGACACAGCATCTTTTGCTTCGAATACCGTCTCATTATTATAACTTATCTCCACTCTTTTATCCCACATCGCATATTCCTCGTATTCTATTCGTAGTTCTCCAGTCTTAAATTCATAAAGGAAACCGCCCCAATTAGAACCAGAGTCATGGTCATAAACGTGTGTGCCATGTGATGCCAAATAGATTGCCCCGTCAAGAATATAGTTTTTGTACACGAAATTTTTTATATGCGAAATTGTCTTTTCCAACTCAGATCTTCTCATAAAACCACCCCTTTGTACTCTAATAGTATTATGGTGCGCATTCTATAAATCCCTTTCTTAAATTTCAATACTTCCGCAAACCGATAGAAGCTCTTCAGATAAACCTATTGCAGTTTACTTATTTGCGGACGCCTGTTTGGAAATAGTCGACTTTTTAACTGTGACCTTTTTTGCTTCCTTGCTGACAGCAGTCGCTGGTTGCTTACCGGGTGTTTTTAGCTCGCCCTGCCTAAGCTGATTCTTCAAGATCGCTATCTTCTTTTTTAAGTGTCTGTATTTTCCTGCATCAGCTGGTTGTAGTCCCTGTGTCTTTTTTATGTTCATTTTCAGAAGCTCTAACTCCAGCTCCTTCAAGTTCTCTTCCATCTTTAAACTCCACCTCACTTATAGAATGAGTCGGTACGACTATGGTAACCTTTATCCCAATCGCCCCTCTCTTTAATACAAGTTCTTTTTTGGCTTTTCTAACACCAAATTGTTCAACCTGTCCGGTCTTTGGCATAACACTACCATGAGGTCTGAACTTGAAATGTGCAGCCCTCTCTTTTATTACGCCGCCGATCTCGATTTCTGCACCGCTAGCACCAGCATTCATTATATCATCTAATGCTCGGTGCGCAATTATTTTGTATTTCATTGAACCATACTTGGATATTTTAAATGCTATTGAATCGGCTACCGCTTCTGGATCAAGTAGAGGGTCTTCCGTTTGCTCTATCTCTATATGAGGGGGCTCCTGTTTGAACTGCTCCCCAAGTTCCCGCGCCGCCTCCTTTAAGGATTGTCCGCCGCGGGTTACTAATATCCCAGGTTTTGGAGTTTTTAGTACAACCTTCATACCAAGAGGGGTTTTGTCTATCTTAATCTCACTTATACCGTATCTGCTGAATTTCTTCAACAGGTACTCCTTTGCTATCTGCTCATTAAGTCTTGAATTAATTATCTTTTTTGGTAACATCTACACTCGCCTCTGCCGCCTGTGGTGTTGCTTCCACTGGCTTTGTTTCTTCTGTTTTTGGTTTTTCTTGTAATTCCACCATACTGAATATTCTTAGGTTAGTTCTTTTACCGTGTCTATAAACACCGCCGCCCCTATATCTTGGATAGCCGCCTCTTCCGAGATCATATCCGGATATAATAACTTTGTCTGCGTCTGCACCCGAGCTTTTTGCGTTAGCCTTTAATTCATTTAGTAATGACATTACGAATTTAGTAGCTTTGACTGGATAACCAGCAGGTACGCCCCCCTTGTGTCCTTTGCTAGGGTACTTTCTGAATGGAACAAAAGATTTTTTCTCAAGAACCTGCTTTAAAAAAGCCGTCGAGGCATCTATTTTTTTGCCTTTTACAGATTCCATTATTTCATGTACGTGCTTCAACGACACGCTTATTCCTTCACGATTTGCAGAAACTTTTAACATCATATTCCCTACTTTATCGGCACAAAGCCGCTTGAACGTGTAGCCCTAAGTCCTGGGGAACCGTGCTTTACCTGCTTTGTGGTTAAGGCATATTCTCCGAGCCTGTGAAATACCATGTTTGGTTTTATTTCCACCGGCACGAACTCTTTGCCATTATGAATATTTATTGTCAGTCCAACGAAATTTGGCAGTATAAGCATTTCCCTAACGTGCGTCTTTATTGTTTTTTTATTCTTCATCTTCTTTTCTATCTTTTCTAATAGTGTTTTCTCTTCCGGAGAAAAGCCACGTTTGAATACTCTTCGTGCATCAGCGTTGACTAGTTTAACAAGCTCTTCTTTCGGCATTGCCTTCAACTGTTCTATGGTTTTACCCCTAAACAAATAAGTTTCCATTTATCGGACACCAGTCCTCCTAGGTGCTATCGCACCTGCTTTTGCGCCCGGCGGTGCTCTTCTGGATGAAGTTTTAGCTTTGTGCTGTGTGCTTCTTCTCTTCCCACCGAACTTGTGTTCATAAGCATTCATTGCAACTGCAGCATTCATAGGCCAATATCTGCCCCTAGCTCTGATTAGATGATATTTATTCCCTGCTTTATAAAAAGGTTTCTCTGTCCTCCCACCATTTGCTACTTTCCCAATTATGGCTCGGCATTTTGGGTCTAAGGTTATTGAAGCATTACTAGGGAGTGAGAGCGTGGTTTTATTTTCTACACTTTCGATTATCTTTGCGCTCATTCCGCCTGCTCTTACCAGTTTGCCACCATCTCCCGGTTTAAGCTCTATGTTATACACGTCGGTACCTGGCGGCATATCTTTAAGCATTTTTATATCGCCATCATTGATCTCGCCTTCTTTAAGGTAGGTTATTATCTTCCCTACATAAGCTCCACCAAATGCAGGCAGCAACGTTGAGGCACCATCCTCAAATTTTACCTCCATAAGAGGTGCAGTTCTGTATGCATCGTGGATGAACCGTATTATTTTTGCATTCATGGGCTTCTCCGTTCGTATTATTTTCGCCCTGCCAATGGCTCTGAAATCATTCACTTGGAATATATGGCTCTTTCCGCGTCTTCTTGACCTTGGCACTTTCATATAACTCTTTTTATAATGTTTCTGGTATTTAAATGCGTTTTATCTGTCCCTTAATTTAAAGCTTAATTACAGTGAAATCATATGTAAGGTAAAAGGCATAAATAAATATAAAAATGGAAATTGATGACATCCCCTTTAGGATAAAAAAAGGACTGCCGGCCGCGGTTTTCCATGATTATGCGGTATTAGCAGACCCACATTTCGGATTTGAGGAAGCGCTTAACGCCGAAGGGTACAGCGTAGCGAGCAAAACAAATGAGTTATTAGCGGATATCACTGCACTAAATTCGGAAAATCTAATAATCCTTGGTGACATCCGGTCGGGTTATACAGAGATACTACCAAACGAGGGCAGGGAGCTTTTCACCATCCTATCCAGACTATCAAATAGATTTAAAAATATTATAATCACCAAGGGCAATCACGATGGAGGGCTATCAAAGCTTACAGACAGGCTTCCAAATATAAAATTGGTAAAGGAGTTTTTGTATAGGAACGTAGGATTTTTGCATGGGCACGCCTTGCCCTCAGAGGAGCTTTCAAAAACCGTTAAGACGATATGCTTCGGTCATCTGCACCCCTCAATCACAATAAGCGATAGGAATGGGGTAATCTACAAAAAAGATTGCTGGTCGCTTTTTGATATTCATTTACCAAAAAAGAAGTATAAGAACTCAATAGTAAAATATGGTGTAGCAGTTCCCAAATTCAACAAGTATATAGGCAGTACCGATGTGATAAGAAAAAGTGGTTTGATGAGATATGCAAAACCAACGGGAAGATTAAGCACGGATATGCTTATTGTTTGACGCCACGGCCGTTTCCCTTAGCTTCCTTGTGTAGCTTGGCTACATCCCTTATTATATCACCCTCCTTCTTGTACATCTTGTCCACAAAATATGGTGTGAAGGGGCTGTATCTATCAAAAGGGAAATATAAGAGCACAGGTTTACCATTTGTATGCGCGTGCATCCTCTCACTGTCGACACCACTAGAGTACACGAGGCTCGACATATGGACAACGACAAGATCAGACTGGTCTATAAGGTGGTAGTCCCTTCTAACTGTCTGGTTAAAGACCATTGCTTTAAGCCTCTCATCATCTTCACTGCGGTAAACATCAAGATCAATGCTTCGAGGGTTAAAGACTATTGAATGGTTTTTCAATTTGGTTATAAACCTATCTAACTGTTCATAGCTGGTAGTCCTGTGCTCCATACTGAAACTTATGTATACTTTTGGCTTACTTGGCGCGTAGATGAGATCATATAGTGTAATTGGATCCTCATTTACAGCAATTAGGTAGTTTTTTCGGTTTAACGCCTCGCTTATTAAATCAGCAGTGTAAATTTCTAATTCTGACCAAATTGCTATTTCATAACTGTCAATTTCTTTGTCTGTCCATTCCTTTTTTACCTTCAATGAGTCCAGCACTTCCTTTGGAGAGGCGATGGCGGTTATAAAAAAATCGGGGGTAAACTCCCTAAAATCATTGACATTCAAGAGGCTTATCGGCCCGCTTTTCCACCAAAATGACATGTGGCCATCAACTATATAATCCGTATTTGGATCTTCTTTTATTGTATCGACTATATTATGGAAGGCAGCGTTTTTTAGTATCTCTAATGTTTTTATATCTAGATTTGGAAGGGCGGAGGAATTTATGTATTTGTTTAAATTTTTAGCGCTTTTTATCATTTCATCTATAAAATTTATAACTTTCAGTTTTTTCCCGTTTTTGAGTGCACGTTTTAACACCGTGTCCTCCAGTAGCGTTCTATTAGAGCCCGCAGTAGCGGCACTAAATATTATCATATTGTTATACAGTTCTTAACCAATAGTTTATGATAGCCCAATATTTAAATACTTACGTCGGCGTCGTAACAAATATCGAATCGCACAAAACGTTCTAAAAAAACTTAATATAGGACTGAAATCTAATACTAGTATATGAGCCCGGGCGGATTTTGGGGATTTATAATAGGAATAGCATGCATATTTTTGCTATTCGCATTGGCGGAATTCTTCGGCAGTGCTATCTTGTATCTATTATTCATATCCGTAATAGTTATAGTTTTTTCAGTCGTGTTCTTCATTACCTCAGTAAAACAATACAGTCAGTTCGAAAGAGGGATAATATTCCGCCTTGGTAAATTTAACAGGGTGGCAGGGCCAGGGTGGGTGATTGTGCTTCCGTTCTTTGAGCAGGAATTCCAACGTGTGGATGTAAGGGTAAAGATGATGGATCTGTCCTCACAGGAAGTGTTTACTCAGGATGATATAAAACTGTCCTTAGATGGCACAATATATTATCAAATAACCGATCCGGAGAAGGCAACGCTGCAGATTGATAATTACGGACAGGGTCTTTCAAATCTGGTTCAATCAGCCGTAAGAAATGCTATAGCGTCTATGACAATGAGGCAGCTTTTTGGTAACTTAGATAAACTGAATGATTTTCTTGCAGATGCCATAAGACACATGACTTGGAAATGGGGTGTTGATGTCCCAACTGTACAGGTAAGAACGGTGTCACCTCCTACAGAAGTCATACAAGCTATGCAGCAACCGGAGATAGCTGCAAATCTACTTCAAGCACAGAGATTCAAGGCAGATGCACAAAAGATAGTGATGGAAGCAATCGGCGAAGGAGGGAAAGCCTTAGACGACCGGTCGGTAATGTACTTGTACCTTCAAGCTCTAAAGCAGATGGGGGAGTCAAGCTCCTCAAAAATAGTGTTGCCAATGCAGTTTATGCAGGGCATGGGGGGCATGGGGGCAATGGCAGGGCTTGGTATGGCAGCAGGGATGGGTGGAAACACACCTCTTTCTTCACAGGCCACAGCGGCATTGGGTGGCCAGCAGAATGTCCAAAATGTGATAGATCAGATCAAGAGCAAGATAGCTCAGTCCGCTCAATAGTAAAAAACTGCACGTAACTTGGCAGATATTTTGATAAGATTTTGCACTTAAAAGATAAAAAATAGAAAATTTAAGATTTGTGTCTTGGATAGTGCGGCTTGGGCGGCACGGTAAAAAGTGATAGTGTTATCACACGCGTTCTCGTCGCAAAATAGTAAACAAGTAAGACAGCAGCGATTGGAATTGCGCCCAATTCTATGGCGAGGGAGGGCCCTACCCATTGATATAAGATTCCTGCCGATAGCGGTCCAATAGCCCAGCCGACATCAGCGGACAGACTAATAAGCCCCGACATTAACCCATCTTGGTTGTGGGTTTCATCGAGCTCATGGAGCCAGGCCCATAATGGCAAAGATGCCATCTCCTCACCGATTGTGGATAGCACAGCAAAAATGATAAATAAAATTCCGAAACTCATACCGAGAAGAAACCCGGAAAGGCTAAAAACTAATAATCCTGTGAATATCATCTTCTTGAGGGATTTCTTGGATTTGCCCGAAAGAAATGAGGCTATTATTACGACTGCAAAATCAAGTGAAGCTAACCCTGCACTCAGTAGCGCGCCGTTATAAACCGCCATCGCAATTATCAGTGGCACGATAAACCATACAATGCCATAAAATATTCCCGCGGCACAATTTAAAAGAAGCAAAAGCGTACTTGCTGGCGTGAGCCGTTTTATCGCTGCATATATGTTTGTGAGTACATATCTTCTTTGGTGGTGTGTTCGTCTGTGTGGCGAAGTATTCATTGTTATCTTCTTAATATCCTTTGGAGCCAGATAAATTGCGATCAATGCCAGAATAATAGCGACTGACAACCATAACGATATCACATATCCCGTCGCATTTACGATAAAAGGCACCACCATTACTCCAACAGCTATTCCTAGAGATGCAAAAACGTCATGGTACGCAAAGAATTTTACGGAGGTTGACTTTTTCGCATGGGAAAGAAGATATGCATTTGTACCGGGTGTATAAAAAGTCCAGCCGACTGCAACGAGAAAGATACTTGCAAGAAGAGAAATTGTAGTGATCCCGTAAAGAAAAGCCACAACTCCTAAAAATGTGATTGCTGTACCTACCATTAGCATTTTCTTATACCCATATTTGTCGAGGAGAAAACCGACAGGAACATCGAGAAACATCTGGAATATTGAAGATACGAATATTACAGCACCTACTACCCATAGCGGTAATACTCTTGCACCGAGGGGAGACAGAAGAGTATACTGAAGACCGGCACCAAATTTGAAAAATACCAAGAAAAACCAGAATGCGAGGTATCCTGTTATAACCTTATATCTTCCGGTCATTGTACACTATAACTCCAAATATTTATAAATACTAAATCAGCAGCAAGGACTACGAAGCTAAAGAAAAGCTTAAGGAAAGAAGATAAAATTCGTCCCTCTATGGAAATGGCTTCTTAATATTTAAATTCCATAGGTTGTTCCTATTCTTATGCCGCTATATATTACAAACAGAAAAATTTCTAGTTGACAAAAGTCCCAGTCCGCGCTCGAATATATGATAGTTATGGTCAATCTTTTTTACGTTTTGTTAAAATAAATCGTTAATGTCGTTATATTGAATAGAAAGCAAGTCAATTTTACTTTTCAATCAATCTGCTTTGGAGCCGATAGCCGATAAGAAACTATCTAATTAAGTATTTTTATTGACGTAGTAATGTGCTTTTATAATGTATCAGTTAGTGATACAAAAAGTATTTATAATGTATCGGTAATAATAAGATGTGGAAACGAACCGCATAAGAGATTACATCGCAGCTTTTTCGAAACGCGAACTTCCCAAATTGATTAAGAGAGATCTTATGGTAGAGACTGTGCCTAATAAGGCATCTGTGATAATTGGTCCACGGCGTGCCGGTAAAACCTCTCTTATGATGGAAATCCTGTTGACTTACGATAGACTGCAGACAATTTATTTGGATTTTGAGGATATCGCATTAAGAGGGCTTAATGCACTGGACGTTTTGAAGGTGATTACCGAAATTTTTACTGAGATAAGTGGTAAAGAGGCTAAGGTAGTATTTTTAGATGAGATACAGAATGTGATTGATTGGCAGAGTCTCGTTAGAACGCTATTAGACAGAGGTTATACCGTATTCGTAACAGGTTCCACATCAAAGTTATTATCGAGAGAGGTAGCTACTCAGCTCAGGGGTAGAAGTCTCACCTTTCTGTTACTACCATTCTCCTTTAAAGAATTTTTATCTGCAAAAAAGGAGTATCCTCCGTCAGTTTCATCCTTTACAGACATCGGCCGGTTAAAAAAGCAACTTTTAGAATACTTGGATTTCGGAGGCTATCCAGAAGTGGTTTTAGGAAAACAGGAAAAAGATAAATTGCTTGCAGAGTATAAGGAAATGATATTCTTAAAGGACTTCGTCGAGAGAGAAAAGATAAAGAGCATAGAAGTTGGCAGGTTCATATTTTCATTTGTAACACAGGCATTTTCTTCCGAACTAAGCTCTAGGAACGTACTAAACGCATTAAAGCAAGAAGGCGTGCCATATGGAAGAAATACTTTATACACTTACATTGAGAAGTTACAGGATACAATGATATTTTTCTTTTTGGATAGGTATTCCACAAAAGTAAAACTAAGAACAACCTGGCCAAGAAAGGTCTATTTGGCAGATACAGGACTAGCATGGCGCATTGTAAATGATCGTGGTAGGCTGATTGAAAATGAAGTCTTTTTAGAATTAAAAAGACGGCAAGGTCTGTCGCCGTTATCAGAAATATATTCATACAAAGACATAGCGGGCCACGAAATTGATTTTCTTATTAAAGAACGTGAAAAGATAATAAGACTGATACAAGTAACGTATGCATCAGATAGAAAGGAGATCAAGAACAGAGAGGTTAATAATTTGATTACGTGCTCAAAGGAACTGCATTGCAACAATCTCCTAGTAATAACGTGGGATTATGAAGCCGAGGAGAAGATCAAGGGAAAGAAGATAAAGTTCGTCCCTTTGTGGAAATGGCTGTTAAACATTTAAATCCCAAAATAATATGTTTCCTTATGTCTAAGAAAAGCAGTGTGCGCAGTTCCTATTCTACACGCACAACTAAACTGACGACCCTTCAATCAAAGCATTCCCAATCAGCCTTAGAGTACATGATGACCTACGGCTGGGCCATATTGATCATAGTCATAGTGGCAGCAGGACTATACTCCCTAGGGATCTTCAATCCATCATCATCGGCAGGTACGACAATAACCGGATTTAGTGGGTTAGGAACCC
>JAJZNV010000001.1 GCA_021852265.1 Nanobdellota archaeon | reverse complement strand
GATATCGGCGCTCCTCCAAGTCCTTCTGAGTATACCTGTTGTATTTGGTTCTGAGATAATGCTGCGTTATATATCTGGACATCTGCTACCGAACCATTAAAGAAATCATTTGAACCACCATTAAGACAGCATCCAAATTGAAGAGGCGCAGTAGACGATGCCAATGGACCAGAAATTAAGTTAGTACTGGAAAGTACATTTGTGCCATTAACGTAAAGTTTTATAGTACCATTCCCGTTATAAGTAACAGCAACCATATTCCAGGTATTATAGGCTACGACTTGGGAAGTTGTCTGTATCGGCTCGGAGATGGTAGCATTTTTTAATCTCGTCCCTAGAGACCCTCCATTTACATAAATATCATAATCATTTCCTGTACCGCCAGTGCTCGCCTTTGAGACAACTCTTGTACAGCACGCCTGTGTTTTTGGCCGTATCCATGCTATTTCCGTCACAGCAGTGGGGTTTAGTGCAGGTGTATTTGCTACATTCATGTGGCTGTTGACTCCGTTGAACGCCGCTATGTTTCCACTTTCTACCCAAGAAGGGATGATTGTACCATTTTGATATGAAAATTGAACATTACTTAAACTATTTGATTCGTATTTTAGATATTTACTGGAATTTATGGTGATTATCTGTTGGAACGGTGCAGGGGTTTGTTCCGGCTGCGTATTTATTATATTTAATGGCAGTGCCGTAGCATAAGCGCTGGTTCCGGAGGGTCCACTCAAGGAGATTCCGGAAGTCAGGTTTAAAATATAATTGCTAAAATAAGCGCTGTTTAGCGCTTCCAGTGCGGATACTGCGAATGAATTTGCTGATGCTGAAGGGTTTAATGCTGCCAGGAAATAGAACTGCTGGGACAAGTCATAAGCAAGTGCATTTGAGGAGAATGTGTTTATCTCAGCCATATTTATGTCCTGGCTGGAGATAAGATTATTGTATTCAAGCGTAAATATTGCTATGACTGCGGTTATTAGAAAAACCGAGAAAAATAACGTAACAAACTGTCCTTTTGAAGGCATAAAATTTAATATCGACACGTGTATTTAATCTTATATGCTATTTTTGTAGTAAACTATTGATGGAATCTTCACTGCAGAGCTTTATGCCATTGTTTAAGACCGTCTTAGAATCCGGGCAGGTAACTAGCAGACAAAAGCTCCTTTATGAGAAGCGAAGGATCTGTGAGAGGCTCGGTATTAGTGCAATCCCTAAAAATGGAGACATTCTTTCCATGTTGTCACAGGCAGATAGGGATAAATTCTCTGCAGTGCTTAAATCGAAACCGGTACGAACACTTTCAGGGGTTACAGTCGTAGCTCTTATGACCAAACCGTTCGATTGTCCGCATGGAGTGTGCTTATTCTGTCCAGGAGGGACGCGTGTAAACACGCCCCAGAGCTATACAGGCTTTGAACCTGCGGCCAGAAGAGCGAGGATGAATAGTTATGATCCGTACCTACAGACTCAAGCAAGACTCAAGCACTACTTATTTATGGGATACACCCCACAGAAAGTCGAAATAATAGTAATTGGCGGGACGTTTACCACACTTCCAAAGGATTATCGGGACAATTACATTCTACAGATATACCGTGCACTCAACGATTTTCCGGACTCCAATTCACAATATAATACTGATCTCGAAATGCAAAAAAGAATCAATGAGACCAGTCGAATACGCTGCGTAACGTTTGCAGTGGAGACTAAACCAGAGAGGTGTGGAGAAAATGAAATAAAAGAACTTCTAGATTACGGCGTTACGCGTGTTGAGATGGGCGTGCAGAGCGTGTATGACGATGTACTGAAAAGAAATAATCGCGGCCATAGCATAAATGACGTTAAAGTGGCGACTAGGGAACTTAGGAACGCAGCCTTTAAAGTCGACCATCATATAATGCTCAATCTCCCATTCTCCGATATAGACAAAGACAGGGAAACAATACGACGCATATACACCGATGAGAGTTTAAAGCCAGATGCAATAAAAATATACCCTACTTTGGTGATAAAGGGCACAGGACTTTATAAAATGTGGCTCGATGGCAAACACAAGGCATACTCTTTGGACGATGTTGTAAACCTGATTGCAGAAGCGGAAATGAACGCGCCAAGGTGGTTGCGCATTATGCGCATTGAAAGGGATATACCTTCAAATCTTATAGAAGGTGGAATAAAGATTACCAATTTAAGACAGTTAGTTTTCTCTAGGATTATGGAGCTCGGTAAGAAACCAAATGATATACGCAGCCGTGAAATAGGGCACGTACCTCTAGTAAGAGAACCAAACCTAAAATTAAAAAGGGTGGACTACCGCGCTGCTGGCGGCGATGAGCTTTTTCTTAGCATGGACGACACAGCAAATGATGCGCTGGTAGGATTTTTGCGTTTGAGGCTTGTTGATGCCGCCCAAGAGGCATTAGTTAGAGAGCTTCACGTCTACGGCGAACAAAAACCACTTGAATCCCGGGAAGACGCGGGTTTCCAGCATAAAGGGATAGGGAGGGAGTTGCTGAAAGAGGCAGAACGAATAACTTCCAAAGAGTATTCTAGGCACAAGATAAGGGTAATCTCTGGAGTAGGTGTGCGTGAATACTACAGAAAGGAAGGGTATAAATTAGAGAATGATTACATGGTTAAATGCATCTAAATGGAAGATGAAATTAACATAACCTCTGCAAGGGCAGATGAGCTGATAAAACAAAAAAAGTTTCTTAAAGCACTTGAAGACTTGGGCGTGAAAGTAGATATGGAAGGAAACCATGTTGTAATGTCCTCTGAAAATGCAATGGGAGTACTCCTTGTAAAGAATGCAATAATCGCCTTTAACAGAGGTTTTGACCCGAAAACAGCACTTCTTCTTCTGGATGAAACGTACGATTTAGCGATAATAAATATAAATGATTACGCGAAAGCACAAAAGCGTCAGATAGAACTTAAGGGGAGAGTTATTGGCAGCAGAGGAATGATAAAAAAAAGATTAAGCATGGCGACATCATGCTACATAAAGATATTTGGGAAAACGATAAGTATAATTGGTGGCACACAGAATGTTGAGATTGCCGTTTCAGCCATCGAAATGCTTTTAAATGGCGCAAAACATGATAGTGTGTTCTCAATGATTGATAAAAAGAAACTTGAGGCGTACGAGTATGGAAGTAGCTGAGGAGTTAGCAAAGAAACAGCGTGCAATAAGCGTGACGGAATTCTTTGAAAAGAACAGGCATCTCCTAGGATTTGACAACAAACAAAAAGCGTTGCTCACCTGTGTTAAAGAGGCAGTCGACAATGCGCTGGATGCATGTGAGGAGTTGGGTCACATACAGGAAAAAAATAAAGAGCCGGTGTCGCTGCCTGAGATAACAGTGGAGGTAAAGGCACTGAGTGATAATTACCAGCTTCTAGGTGCAAAAGAGAATGTAGCTCAGATGCAGGTACAGAAGAGTATATACACTATATTATACAAAGGTAAGAGCGACACAAAACAGATGCGCAATGGAAAGGCAGTTTTTAAATTTGATGACAAGGAATTTACAGTTTCAGATATATCAGATAAGCTTACAGTTACAATTAATGGCGAACAACTCCGATTAAAGAAAACCGCGCCCATATTTGTTATAAAGGTCATGGATAACGGTCCCGGCATTCTTGCTTCAAAAATACCTGACATATTCGGGAGGATGCTTTATGGAAGCAAATTCCAGTCGATGCGACAGGGTAGAGGCCAGCAGGGAATTGGAATCCACTCTGCAGTACTTTACTCGCAATTGACTACGGGTAAACCTACTACTGTAATCTCAAAGATACAGAGCCAAAAGAAAGCGACAAGGATGAAAGTACAGATAAACATAACAAAAAATGAGCCAGAAGTTATGGAGAAGGATGAGACAGATTTTCCATATGAGCACGGCACCCAAGTAGAACTCGAAATAGAAGGTCTTTACATGACTGGGGCTAAAGGCATAGACGAATATATCAGAAGGACCGCCTTGGTAAACCCATCTGTTATAATACATTACACAAATCCAAACGACGAGAAACTAAACTACAAACGTGTATCGAACTCATTACCAAAGGAAGCAACTTCGATTAAGCCGCACCCTCAGGGACTAGAATTAGGTATCTTCATGAGAATACTGAAAAATTCGACAGAGCGTACGCTGTCTAGCGTATTAGAAAATGAGCTCTCGAGAGTGAGCAAGGCAGTGGCAGACTCGACCTTGAAGGGTGTGGGACTGGATCCAAAGATGAAGCCTGCGGATGTCGACCGCACTCAAGCAAATTCAATAATAAAAGCTTTACAGTCATTGGACCTGATGAGGCCGCAAACAGATTGCCTGTCTCCGATAGGAGTCGAAGAACTTGAAAAAAGAATGAAGCTGGAATTCAAGCCGGAGTATGTTAAAGCGGTAAGCAGGAAACCAGATGTTTACAGAGGGATGCCCTTCCAGATCGAGGCCGCTGTCGCATATGGTGGGGAGATTAAGTCAGACAGGGCGATTCTACTAAGATATGCAAACAAAATTCCACTGCTTTTCGATTCTGCATCATGTGCCATAACACAGAGTTTCCTTAGTGTAGATTACTCCAGATATGGGATAAGGGTTGAGAGCAAGGTTCCGATAGGGAATATGGTATTTGTCGTACATATGGCTTCCGTATGGGTTCCATATACAAATGAAGGAAAGACTGCCGTCGCAAGTTATCCTGCAATAACAAAGGAAATAAAACTTGCTTTGCAGGAACTCGTAAGAACGATGTCTCTTTTCCTAAACAAGAAGCATAGGAGCGCGCTTTTCGCGGAGAGAATAAGCATATTCGATAAATATGGATCTGAACTTGCATTTAGATTAGCCAGTCTTATTGGGATTGATGAGAAGAAAATACAGAGCAAAATAAATTCTCTATTGGAAAAGCAGAAAGAAGCCGTTGAGGAGCATGTAAAGGAGACATTAAGCACCACGGACGTCGTTTCTACAAAGCTATCGGCGGACAGTGAAGTTGGTAATGAGGGAGCAGAATAGATATGGCGGACACCACAAACATGAACAGGAAAAAACGTGCAGAAATTCTGGTTAACATGGGAAATGGGATATACAAACAGATTGAAAAAGGCGAGAACCCCTCATTAACTTTGCCAGTCAGGGGGCTTTCAAATGTAAAATACAGCAAGGAGAGCGGAATGATAACTATGGGCAGCAATACTGCCAATAGGTACTTCTTAAACGTAGGCCATGTAAGAAAATTCATACAAACTGTGTCGGTAGCATCCATAAGTAAAACACTGATAGATAGTGATAAGCACACTAGCTTGAGGGACGTGTTCTATCAGATGAGGAGGACAATTCCGGGCACAAATATAGACGTCGTAGATGAACAAACAGAAACCGACAAAGCAATAGAGGATTTAGAGGTAATAACAGACTTGACACGTGAACAGCTTCATATAACAGCGAATCAAGCAGGGCAAGTGGCCGGTGAAGTCACAATTGAGGACCGCGGAGACACCATCGATTGGTCAAAAATGGGAAGTGGTGGTTGGGCAATACCAAGTACAACTGAGGATATAGAGTTCAAGAAGGTTAACGCAAAGTTCGTTATATATATGGAAAAGCAGGCCATTTGGCAACGTTTAAATGAGGACAAGGCTTGGAAGAAATTAAATTGTATCATAATCGCAAGCCAGGGACAAGCGACAAGAGGCATAAGAAGATTATTACAGAGATTATACCATGAACAGCACTTACCGGTCTATGTACTTACCGACGGAGACATTTGGGGTGTTTATATCTACTCTGCAATAAAATTTGGATCAATTGCGCTTGCCCACGTATCTGAGAAATTGGCATTGCCGGAAGCAAAATTTATGGGACTTACAATGGACGACATAGAAAAATATGGTTTAAAACGACACCTTATAAAATTCAAAGATGTGGATATCGCTAGGTTAAAACAGATAAAGAATTATGAGTGGTTCAAAAACAGTAAACAATGGATGGCCGAATTAGAAAAAATGGAAAAACTCGGCGCAAAAGTAGAGTTAAATGCGTTTACAGCGAAAGGGCTCTCCTTTTTAACAGAACATTACCTTCCAGAGAAATTAAAAGAGAAAAATTTCTTAGACTAAAATATAAAAATTATAATAAGAGAGGGCAACTTTGATAGCGCATTTATTTAATTCTCTAAGAAACTTGATTACAGTCCCAATTGGGCTTTAGCTTCTTCCGACATTTTATTTTGATTCCACGGCGGGTCAAATGTTATATCCAAATCCACTTCTTCTGCACCGGCCATCTCCCTTATCTTGTTTTTTACGTCCTCGACCATATAATCAGTCACCGGGCAGAATGGAGAAGTAAGTGTCATGACAACCTTTACCTTTCTTTCAGCTATTTCTATATCGTAGATAAGCCCGAGGTCATAGATATTTACGGGAATCTCCGGGTCAAAACATAGTTTAAGTGCGCTTATTACATCTTCTTTCTTGACGCTTATTTGCATATTTTTAGTTCTCCATTATATGATTGTTGTAAGCAGGTAAATGCCAAAAAACCCGATCTGCGCGGGACCTATAAACGTCATTGCGGGGTACGCCTTTCCGTGCTTTCCAAAAAATAGCAGTACAGATAGTCCAACGACGGCGCCGATTATGGATAGCACGGCTGCAATTGGTGGATAATTAAGATATAATGCATCTATTAATACCGCCGGAAATACGACGTCGCCTCCCCCCAGCATTATCCTGCCACGCAATGCCTTTTTGGCAGCGAATATAAGTCCCCCTAAAAACACGCCATTTCCTAAGCCCTTCGCCAGGGTAATCATATGTTTTGTGACGAATACTGCAATGTAATCATATACTGCTATTATGCCTATCAAGATTAAGGATGGAACGACTCCGAGAGCAAATGAAACAATTGAAGCGATAGTTAAGAATATTATTATGTTAGTGAAATTCCTGAAAGGCAGACCTGCGTATTTGAAATAGTATACCATCATAAAGATGGCGACTATAAATGGAAGCAGTGAAAACAAATCGCTTATTTCAAAAAATAAGGGAGAAAACACTACGTCTAGAAATTGTACCAGCACAAGAAATGATATGACCGCAAAAAATCCGACTATTATTTTTGTAAGCCCATATCTAATCAGGAGCAGGATGATACCTGTAAATACAAGTATACCGCCCACTATGTATACTAATTCAAGGAATGGCGGGAATGGGGCAGCAGATGCCGGAGAACTCAGTCCTAGGTAGGTGTAAAGCTGTTCTGTTTTAAGCGTAAAAAGCGCGGAGGAGGCAAGCGTAAGAACAAATACAAGCAGTAACAACACGACCGTCGCCTTGTCCGTTTTCATAGTCTTATCGCTAAAAAATACCTAGCTCAGATGATAGATGTCTCTTTTTGATCGTAAAGCGTCGAACATATCAATAGTGCGATTCTGGGATTTCCACCTGCCTTTCTGAATATCTTGTCATACTCCTCTTCCGTAAAAGGATCAAGATTGTCGCGTGGGACCTGCCGGATGCTATTCAAACGATCCACAATTAACTGTCTAAGGTCGCTTCTTTGCAAACCGGAAAGTTCAAATTTTTCAAAGCGTTTACCTAACTTCTTAAAGTCCTTTTCCACGCCCTCATTCCTGTTTTCAACAACAATAACGCAGGCTTTCTGTGCAAGCTCATCCATTAGATTTAGGACCTTTGTTTGACTCGTTTTATCGAGAAGTTCAACATTATTGAAATCATCAAGCACGATAAGGACCTTCTTCATTGGCATGATATTTATAGTCCTTAGTCGATTATACACCGATGGCGTAAACTCCTCTTTTATGAATTCAACGGTTCTCGTTTTTTTGAGATCATTAATAATAGTGTTTATTAGGGTGCTTTTTCCCACACCAGGGTTTCCCTTTATAATTATTATCTTGCCGTGAGAAAGTCCATCATTTATGTATAACTGTAATTCTATCCTCTCATTTACTCTATCCACCACTTTTTCTTTACCTGTAGAAGTGATGTTAATAAAGGGGTTGTTTGCTAGCATATCATCACAATAATATTGTATAAATATACAGGCTATTTATACATTTCCAGTATCAGCAGTGACCGCAAACTTATTTATCGGTTAGGTATGCAATAGATGTAGTGCCCCTGTAGTTTAGCTTGGATAGAATACCGGTTTCCTAAACCGGTCACCTGGGTCCAAATCCCAGCGGGGGCAAATAAAGAAGGGGATATAAGCATAAGGAGTTCTAAATGAGAATCGAGAACCCTAAACATGCTATGTAAATTGGTGGTATTTCTTGGTATCGATATCCCGAGTAGAATAGTAGATAACTGACGACACTAGTAAATAGAAACGAGAGGGGAGTAAGTCTGGCACGGGGAGAAGAGAGAGACGCCGACACCGAAGGGATATTGGGAGGTGACTAATATGAGGAAAAGACGTTATACCTGCTATGTTACTATGGTGGATAATGTGGATTTACGCGAAAGGATAATGTCGATAACACCAGAAGAATTTCCTGAAGCCATTCCTCCGTCCGTTCCCAATGTCGCCCCGGTGTGCTCATCAACAAGTAAATACAGTTCATCGGTTAGAAAGTGTGCTTATTGTGGCTCTGTTGCTAAATGTGATAAAGCTTGTGAACATTGCGGTGCTCCGCAAGTTAATCTAAGATAAAAACGATTATTGAAGGTCATGATCTCTTCGCAGCTATTTATACGAGTTGGCATCCATAATAATATCATATAAGCAAAAAAGAAGGTATGAATAACTATGCTGAATGAAGAAGATATAAAAAACTTGGAAAGCCTTGTCGCAAAAGAAGACATGTCTCTATCGGACTTGGAGTTAATAAAATTAACCAAATTAGTTTCGGGGATAACCGTCGTCCAGAGCGAGGATAGATTTGATTGGAATTCTCAGACAGGTGATTATTACCATATACTGTCCACTCGGGATTTCGATAAGTACGGAACTACTAGCCTAGACCAGTTTCTGGATATAAATACCGTTGACATTACGAAACTCGGCAAATCATACCGCACATACGTAATAAAAGGGGCACTCAGTCCAGAAATCGGATATGGGAAGCCAGATTTGGGAGCACTCAATTTGCAGATAAACAACGGCGCAGTAAATATAGATCTTTCTAAATACTCCATAGCAAACTCAAGGAGAGTGCTCGAATTCTACGGTTACACTGACCAGGGTGCAAGAATGGCTAACTGGGCGATTTCAAACGTGTTTAATCAAAAAGCCACTGTAGCCTATTTAGATGGGCCACAAAAGATGGCAGTTGTGTACCGTACAACCTATAATGGTAGAGAGGAACAAGCCTCAAGACTTTATTTATGCACAGATGATTCATCTATTCTTTTGGATACCGATAAAAACTTGAGACTGGCGTTGTTTATGCAGGCACTCGAGAAGTTCCACGATTCCGGTCTTAGAGAAGCATCCAGTCGTACAGTGAACGTTTCGAAAAGAATACGTGCGGAAGAATTGCACGGCTACGCTTAATCCTCTCCTTCCAGTTTGATGAGTTTCTTTTTAATTGCTAAGTTAACTGCTATAATGTGAGAGCAGGTTTTATTCTGTAGGGTATACCATTTACAGTCGCACTGCCATTTTTTGCTTGCAGGCTTTTCCGTAAAATACATTACGTTGTGCACGTTCTCATCCCCCTGTACTGAGAATGAGATGTGTTTAGCCGTGGAATAATCAACCTTCACCCCCCGTATCAACCCTATCGCTTTTATGTAGATCTTGTCTTCCTTAAGAGCATCCAGCGGAATGAACTCAATTTCCATACCTTAACCAGTTTTGATAAATATTAATATCTGAACAATTAATCATTATACGGCGTTGTATATAACCGACCGTAAAAGGAGGAAGTCCGTTCACTTCAAAACCGCAGTGCAGCAATGCATTACACTAAATGTGTAGGATATTGAGCAGAAACGAACCGACCCGCGATAAAAGATGATACTCGTTTGATTGTCGCGGTTAGGATGAAACGGCAAACCTGCGTGGTGCAAACCGGTATTCCGGCGCTTAGTCGAATGTTATAGTGCGTTATTTGGACGCCACGTACGTGGCCGAAACGCAACAAAAAACGGGCTATTCAACGCCGCATTTTAATATTTATAAAAGCAAAATGCTTAGGTTTAGTAGATATGAATGAAGACGATAAGCTAGACTTAATTTTGAAGAAGCTTGAAGAAAATGAGAGAAGACTTACAGATATTGAGAATAGGACGGCTAAAGAAGAAAAACGGGAAGAGTCAGAATTATCAAGTATAGAGAAAAGGGTAGAAAGGGCAACCCAGAATAAAACGAAACGATATTTAGAAATTGACTTAGTGCGTTTGGTTAAAATAGCCGGTATTATCTTAGTAGTAGTTGGAGCACTAATGTTCCTGTTGACTGGCTTCTCAATAGTTTTAGGCATGACAGGAACGAGCTTTTCAGCACTTAATTCTACTACGACTTCTCTACAATTCTTTAATGGCCCAACCGGTCAGGTCTTCAATCAGAGTATACTTAATGGCTTCACAAATCTTTCCTCACAGCTAGCGACAGTAGGGTCAGAGCAATTGGCGGGCAATATAAAGTGTTATGGTGCCCAGGCTCAAACTTCCGCCGCCCCAGCAACTCCTGCGTATTGCGTTTTAGTATTGCCTGATAATAATTATGACATAATTCCTATACCAGTGCCGTCAAGCTTTAATGCACCCTCTGTAGACCAGTCCGGAAAGCCTACTTTCGTCTATGTGGGCGCACAAGGCTGTCCATACTGTGCGCAAGAGAGATACGTTTTTACCGTGGCGCTTAGCAGGTTCGGAAATTTTAGTAAACTATTTTATGATAGGTCTGCAACGATCGATGGAAATATATCAACTTTAATGTATAACTTCTCTGCAAGTCTTTTTAATCAGTTTGTTGTTAACGCGCCACTTGTAAACAATGGTCCATATGGGGATTCGAATCCAACACCCTTTTTTGAAGGGGCATATTATAATTCCAGTTATATCAATTTTAATTCCTTTGATGAAGTTGGGAGTTCTTTTCTATTGAATATTAGTGGCCTCCCTGCCTTTATACAGAATTCAGTTATTACGCCCGCCCGCAATGGATTTGGCATAACGAACTTTCAACTCGGAGGTGTGCCGTTTTTCGACATAAATAATAAGTTTGTGTTTGATGGAGCGAATATATATCCGGCGCTTTTCAACTACCAAGGTTCAAATCAACCCTCCATATCTCAAATACTGTACGCTATACACAATCCATCATTGAATAATCTAAATGGATTTGGAGAGACCGTTCTTGGCGCCGCAAATATCCTTACCGCCCAGATATGCGATGCCATAAACAACAGTGCACCGGTTTGTTCACTGGGTTATATAAGTACACTTCAGCAAAAAATATCATCTGCATATTCATCTGCACAACTAAACACAAGCAGTTTTTCTATAACTTCATTGTCATATTTGTATATGGCGATGGTTGCTATCGGAATAGTTTTATTATTCTTAAGTTTTACAGGTAAACTGCCTTAAACTATCAGTTTAAGCGTCAATTCTTTATCAGTATTTAAAGTTCGAATAATAAATATTCCATATGGTAGATGAGATTTCAGCACTTTATCAGAAGGTACTTGTCGCTTCTTATGATATGTATGGTGATTTGAACGGGATAAACTCAGCGATGGTGAAGATAGGGGCCATGCTTGGGACAAAAAGATTAGAAACGCCGAGTTTAGGTTTTGCTCCTTCAGTGAAGGCGCCACAAGCGACAGGAGAGCCGATGAGAACTGTCGGCACGGGTGCAACGCAGTCCATTAAACCAGAGGAAAAAGCCAGTCCCGAAAGGTCTCACGAAATAGGTAAAGGAGTAAATCCCGTTATTGAAATGCAAACTTATGTAAAACCCGCTGTAGATAAGCCGAAGCTGCAAGCTGCGCCAAACGTTAGCGAGTTAAAAAAAGTGAATCTTCCTGTGGGAGAGCACAAGGACTTGGGATATGCAGTCCCTCCAGAAGCAGTTAAAAAAGAAAGCTTGGCACATATGGAGAGCAGGGTAAGTTCCATGAAAGCCGTAGCAGTAAGCACGCCTCTAACGCAAAACATTGAAACGCCTATGGTAGAAGCGCCGGTAGTTCAGAGTACTGAATGGGCAAATGCCGGAATAAGCAACCCTCTATCTGATTTATTGAATCTTACAAAATCACGCGGATCGCTGACCGTCTCGGAAGCAGCAGACACCTTACATTTTGATAGAAGTCTTATAGAGAGGTGGGCAAGAATTTTGAGTGATAACTCTCTGTTGAAGCTGAAATATCAGTTGATTGGAGATATGATTTTAGAGGCATGATATGAGTGCAACAAACGATGTAAATCCACAAGGAACTGTCAAGAGATGTACTTCAGGCATCCCTGGTCTAGACGAAGCTTTGAAAGGGGGCATACCTTCTGGGGACATAACACTTATAACCGGCACGCCAGGTTCCGGTAAAACGACTTTTTGTATGCAGATACTGACCCATGGTGCTAAACAGGGAGAACCTGGAATTTATTTTACCTTGGAGGAAAGTGCAAATGACATAATAGAACAATTCTCAAATTTCGATCCGCAGGTCAAAAATCTTATAGAGCAAGGTAAATTGAAAATAGTTGAAATTCCTCTGTCAGATTATGAATCATTCAAGTCGATAATCTCCTCCGAAATTGAAGCTAGCGGTGCAAAAAGAGTAGCAATTGATTCGGTAACTTATTTTCAAATGTTTTTTGCAGACATAATGTCGATACGAAAGGCGATAATTGAAATATCCTCGATATTGAAGTTAAAGGGCTGTTTAGGGCTTTTGATAGGTGAGATATCATATGGTGAAGATAAACTTTCAACCTTCGGCGTGGAGGAGTTTGCGGCCGACGGAGTGATAGCCTTGTACCTGATAGAAAAACAGGATAGCTTTATAAGAGCCTTGCGAATAGTAAAGATGAGAAATACGAATCATTTGACAAAGTTTTGTCCGATGGATATAACTGAAAAGGGTATAATCATCTATCCAAACGCAGAACTCTTCACCGAGATATAGATATGGCACTATGGATTGAAAAATATAGACCTACTTCATTTGATGAAGTTATAGGGCAGAAAGATAGCATTGAAAAACTTAAGGCGATGCTGAAGAAAGGCGATATACAGCATATGATACTATCAGGTCCGCCCGGGGTTGGTAAAACGACCTCTGCAGTAGTTCTCGCGAGAGAGATATTTGGGGATGTATGGACGCAGAATTTCATGGAACTAAATGCCTCCGATGATAGGAAACTTAGTGTCATTCAGGGAAAAGTAAAAGAATTTGCAAGGTCCAAGCCCCTTGGAGCACCCTTTAAGATGATATTATTTGATGAAGCAGATTCTCTGACGCAGGAGGCACAGCAAGCCCTTCGTAGAATGATGGAAGAATACAGTGCCACTTGCAGATTTTTGTTTAGTGTGAACTACCAAACGAATATAATAGAACCATTGCAATCCAGGTGCGCAATACTGCGTTTCCAACCCCTCTCTAAACAGGATGTGTTTGAATTTATTGATCGACTATCTAAGAATGAAGGGCTTACCATAGACGGGGATGCAAAGGAAGCGCTCGAATCGGTATCAAGGGGAGATTTGCGCGCCCTTACAAATCTCTTGCAGTCGCTGGCAAACGTCTCCAAGGTAATACTGAGTCATACCGTTTATATTAATAGCGGTGTTTTGGATGGCAGTAAAATAAAAGAAGGCTTAAAGCTCGCAATATCTGGAGACTACTCAAAAGCGAGAGAAGTTTTTTTATCAATTCTAGATAAAGGCATAAACACTAAGGAACTAGTAGGTCAGATATTCGATATTATAACATCTTCCGAAGATATCCTCGATAAGAAATCGAGGGGGTATGCTATAGAAAAACTAGCAGAGGTAGATTATCGAATTGTTGAAGGCGCGACGCCATTTATACAATTCCAATCTTTTTTGGCATTTCTTTCGGCATTGAAACGCTGATATGATAAAGACTATTGCCCCAAATTTGGATGATTTCGCGGAAAATTATCGTGGCAGTATACGAAATAAGTTTACATCTGCAATTAACTCGGGTAAAACAAAATTCGTATTTTCGGGACCTTCTGGTAGCGGAAAGAGTTTTTTAGCCGAAGCCACCGCAAAATCAATGGGGATGTCACTCGAAAAAATAAATTTGTACGCCCTAGAGAATATAGACGGAAATGATGTGTCTTCGGTCATGTACTCTCTTATTTATAACACTGCAAAATCCACATCATTGTTCGATTCGAATAAAAAACTAATATACGTCGAGGATATAGAAAAAGTACTTTCAGTTGATCCATCTATACTAAAGAAACTCTTTACAGTTTCCAGCGCGGTAATAGTCTTCGAATCGCGCAGTGGAGACATCTTTAAAGCCAAAAATAAATCCTATATAACAGGTTATGAGGTAATACGTTTTTACAAATTAAATGACCAGGTGGTTAATAACTACATATCGAAGATTCTTTTGATCAACAACCTGAAGCTCTCGGCACCAGCAGTCAACGCGATAGCAAAAAATGCGAATGGAAGCCTTACAAACGTACTGACTGATGTCGAAACCGCAGCACTGGTAAGCGGTAAGGATATTTATCTCCCTCCTCGAAATGCAGATGATTCCATATTCGAACAGTTGAACGCAGTCTTTTCTGGCGACACTTCACTTGTAAACACACATTTCTCTTCAGATCTCGAGGCCAAGAACTTTGAGATATGGATAGCAGATAAAGCGCCACAGGTTTTTAAAGGAGAAGCACTATACCAGGTCTTTGATAAACTTTCAGCGGTGGATATAATTCTAAACAAAATAAAAAAGCAGAACTGGTCGCTATTAAAATATGTTCAGAACGGCCTTTTTTCAGGCATAAGTGCAATGTCGAACGGAACCCGCTCAAATATAACTTATTCTACTGCTCCGAATTGGAGTGTATATTATAAGTTCCAATAAACCGGAATTTAATCCCAGGCTATCGATAGTTTTATATACTTGATATCCTCATTTAAATTCTTAATGATGAAATTTTATGGAAAGACGACTTAGATTCGGAGCTATTAGAATGAATAGTAAATACACAGGCGATCCTCTGGAAGTAATTGGGGCTATACATGCTGCAAAAAGGATGAAATTAGACCTGATAATAGCCCCCGAGTGGGCACTTAATAGAAAATATCCGAATGATGGAGATTCAGTAAGAGAACCGTACTCCCCTGCCGAAGCTAGACAGCTTATACATGCATTAGCACGTGCAACCTTAGGTAGCAGGTTGATAGCCATGCCCGGCACAATGATGGTAGCTACTCCTACTCAAAGAACGGGTAATTCATCACCATTCCAATCGAGAACGAGCACTGCGTTATACAATGTATTGCCGATAGTCTCTAAGGGGCGTTTAGTGTACTCCATTACAAAAGAATCTGATTTTGGAAGTTCCAGCTTCGATTTACGACGCGAAATGCTTTTATCTTACTCACCCAAATCAAGGGTTCTTGAGAGAGGTGGGATAGTTTATGGTATCGAGATATGCGGTGACACAGGGAGTTTATACCGGGACGTACAATATGATTCCACTAAAAGAGTTGATGTGCAAGTGCTTGTATCGTGCGCTAAACCGACACCAGTATGTGCCATCAGACCGGGGGGGATAATGTTGGCTGCAGATGGAGCATTTTCCTCTTCGACGCTGTATACGATTGATGAGAACGGAAAATTGAAAGGGCATGAACCCGACCGCATAAAAGGCATGTTAGCAGTGTACAGTGCCATGTTAAAAACTAACGTTTGATTTTTGACAGGCTTATATCAAAACATTCTCGGATAACATATGGTGCAGTCTCTCCAGCAGGCATGGCACGTATTCCGTCTACTCTAAATCCTTTGTTGATAGACGCCAATATCGTAGCTTTTTTGTTATCAAGTGCGGACTCATAGCCTTCTCTCGTGTCCAAGAAAGAATATAAGTGGATAACACACAAGTCTGAGGCTACACTAAGTGCAGAATCTAAAAAGTCCTGTGCGGAAAGTGGAAAGTTCATTATTATCCGATCAAATTTTAATTTTAACTTTTTTGTAATTTTTCTTGCGTCTCCATTTAGAGGTATAACGTTTTTTGACTTGTTTAATGCCATATTTATTTTTAGAAGTTCGGACGCCCGCGGGTTTATATCTATGGCATATACGCTCTTCACCTTTTTGGCTATCAATATAGAGTAAGGGCCTACTCCGCAAAACATGTCGAGAACATTTTCATTTGGCTTCACTATCTTGAATATCCTTAGGCGTTCCGAGCTTAACCTGGGCGTAAAAAATACTTTTTTTATATCCACCTGAAACAAACAGCCGTTTTCCCTGTGAGTTACTAATGATGATTTTTTGCCCCTAATCCAGACTAATCTTGGAATTCGTTCGGTACCGCTAATCTTTCCGATCTTTTTGAAAACTCTGTCTAGGTGTTTATTTTTTTGCATTACTTCTACAGCGATGCGATTTGCCTGTGCAGAGGTAGTGTTTTTTTGAAGTTTTAATATCGCTGCGCTACCTATGATATCAAATCCACTCACACTTTCAGTTTTTACATTTTTAGATTTTTTTCCGACAACCCGTTTCGGCATAATCAATCATCTATATTATTTTTATTGAGGGTTTACCTGGAAGTGCCTTTTCCTCTTTGCTTTCTTTTTCGATAGATATCCCGCAATTAAATGTTTTGTTTAGATAATCTTTCGCTTCCATAAATACACCGTACTCTAATCGTTCATCCAGCAATTTTTCTGGTAATTTATTTGGATTTTTCAATAGTTTATCAAGTATTTTACTATTAGTCCTTAACGTTTTCCTTATTTCTATAATATTTTTAGTGGATGACGCCGCTTTAACTACGCTGTTGTATATTTCAAATTTTCCGGAGTCGGCCACGCCTATAATTATTTTTTCGGGAGATTTTTTCACGATTTTTATGATATTTTTTATGTCCTCAATTGTCGCTTTCAGTACTTCCACCTCATTTTCCGCCCCCTCATTGGATAAACTCTCTTCAGGCACGGGCCATACCGAAGTCTCTAGCATGTCTGTGCTCCCGAGTACGTGGTTTAATTCTTCGGTTATATGTGGAAATACGGGGTGATTTAATTTTAGGAAAGTAAAAAGTATAGTCTTTACGGTTTCCTTGTTGTTGCCGCCCATATCCGTATAAAGTTTTATTTCGTTTGTTAATGCAAATAGCATAAGAGACAGCGCATTTCCATATCGGAAGCATCTAAGGTTCTCCGTGGTTTCTTTTATTACGCGGTTCATTTTGGATAGGATGTAAGAGTCTATCAGTCGTTTTTCTCCAGTGAAAGAATCAAAATTTTTAATAAGATCACTTATAAGTCCGAACCGCTGATCAAATGCGCTTATGCTTGCAGGATTCCACTCTACATCATCCATCCCATTTCCTGCTGCCGCAAGTATCCTAAGCTGGTCAGTGCCATAAGTTTCTAGGCCGCGTTTTATAGTTAGTGTGGCGCCTTTTGATTTTGAAAGCTTCTCGCCGCTAACCGTCAACCAGCCATTTATCTGTATACCCCTAGGCCAGTTCTCTTCATTGAATATTGCAGTATGGTTGAGCAGGAAGAATATAAAGTGGTTCTGTAACAACTCCTTTGCGCTCACTCTCATATCCAGAGGGTACCAATACTCAAATTCCTTCTTTGTTTCTTCGATTTCTTTGTCAGGTTTGCCGTCGATTTTGCGCCCTAGAAATATATAGTCAAATACATTATCAGTGAGTTTTTCTATCGCTATTTTTGAGATTTTATTGGCTATGGTGTAATACGCCATATAGATTGTGGAATCACTCAGCGGCTCTATTATCCAGTCTTTATCCCAAGGAAGGGGAGTACCCAGTCCGCCTTTTCTGGCTGCTGCTTTATCTTCAAGCCATTCCAGTGTATTTAACAGCTGCAACCGGGCGTCTTCCGGGAATATGTTCATGCGCTCTATGAGCCTACGGGTCTTAGTTTTCCATTCCGCGTCAGAATAGCGTATGAACCATTGCTTTTCAAGGACTTTTACTATACCCGGCGTGCCGTCCCTGCATACTACCCTTCCAGTTAGTTCATACATCTCGGAGTAAGCCCTGTGCTCTTCAAGTGAATCCCGTACTGTATCTCTCGCTTCTTTAACCGCCAGGCCAGACAATTCCGCCGAGTTATTCCTCATTATGCCTGCGTTGAATTCTTTTTTGTATACGTATTTAGTAGCCTCCTTTAAGCCGTCTATGCTGTCTCCAAACCTCTTTATCGCGTCTTCCACTATATTTTCTTCACCAGTTACGTCAATTATCCTCTCAGGTTTTAATTTTTCCCATTCATCCCTCATTTTTCTAAGTCCATAGAAATCCATCGGTGCATGCATGGGTACGCTCATCGCAATACCAGTTCCTATGGCAGTGTCTATAAAACTTTCAGAGAATATTGGCAATTCTCTTCCATTTAGCGGATTTTTGGCAGATTTTCCAATGAAATCTTTTATTTTTACATCACCCTCAAAACTTACATTTTGTAATTGGCTTTTAAGTTTGGGAACCGAATCCTTTGAAACAACCCATTTTTCACTATCCACGTTTAAAATACAGTATTCTCCCTCTCCGTTTATCCACATGTTTGTGGCACCATATACCGTTTCGGGTCTTAGTGTTGCAGCTGGAAAAATAAACTTTCCAGAACTGAATTTTACTATCGAAAATTTCTCGGGAGATTCCCCTTCACCTTCAGAGCGGTCATGGTCTCCTAAAGGCGTGTTCTCCTTTGGACACCAAACAACTGGATGTTTGCCTTCAGTTATCAGTCCGAGGGTTTTGAGTTTATTAAACTGCCAGCTAACAAATTTTGAGAAATATGGGCTTAAGTCGGTCGTTATGAAAGTCCTCCGCCAATCTATAGACATCCCTATGTTCTCCCAATCCTTTCTAAATCCATCTGCAAAATACTCTGCAAGTGCACGGGGGTCATCAGCAAATTTCTTTAAATCAGATTCGCTAACCCCTTGAATTCTAAATGCCTCTAATGTTTTAGGGTCCTTTTGTTTTACCTTTTCTGCCATTCCGACTATTGGACCTCCTGTAAAATGAAAACCCTGTGGGAAGAGAACGTTGTACCCCCGCATTCTCATAAATCTGGCGTAAATATCTGCACGCGTCCATGTGTACATGTGCCCCAAGTGCATTGAACCGCTAGGATATGGTATAGGTACAGTTATAAAGAATTTTTTCTTAGATCGGTCCACTTCCGGTTCAAAAACGCCGGATTTTATCCAATTCTTCTGCCATTTTTTATCTATCTTTTTATAATCGTAAGTAGCCATCTAAAAAATAGTATTTTAACGAATAAAAGTCTATTCGCGCATTTAATCAATAAAAATAAGGCTCAATTATCAAATTCAAGTAAAGAATGAGGTTCTCTTTATCTAATTAAGATGCAACAAAAACTTGGATGGCAAAACAATTAAGGTTTTATAGAGTCAGGTTAAAATATTATTATGTGTGCGGAAAAATTAAAGGAAACGAAAGAAAAAAACCTAATTGATTGGTACAACGATGTGCTTCTGCGTTCAGAAATGGTCGATTTTTCTGAAGTGAAGGGCTTTGCAGTCTATAGGCCTTATGGATATGCTATGTGGGAGATAACACAGACGTACCTAGACGCAAAATTTAAGTCTATAGGGACACAAAACACTTATTTTCCGCTTTTGATACCGGAAAAATTGCTTACTAAAGAAAAAAATCACGTGGAAGGATTTGCACCAGAGGTGGCGTGGGTGACAATGGGCGGCGATAGAAGACTTGATGAGCGGCTTGCGATACGACCGACATCCGAAACAATAATGTATGACAGTTACTCAAAGTGGGTAAAGAGTTACAGAGACCTACCACTTCTGTTAAACCAGTGGAACACAATGGTACGTTGGGAGACCAAAGAAACCAGATTTTTATTGAGAGGTCGTGAGAACCTGTGGCATGAAGCGCACGGTGCATTCTCTTCAAAAGAAGACGCTGGAAAAAATGCGCTTGCGGCGCTAGACTTCTACAAGAGTTATGTACAGGACATCTTGGCTGTACCAGTTATTGTTGGCATGAAAAGTGAGACGGAGAAGTTTGCAGGAGCGTACAGAACGTATACTGTTGAAGCAGTCCTACCGAATAATTTTACCTCACAAGCTGCAACATCGCATGACCTGGGACAAAATTTCTCTAAAGCATTCGATATAAAATTCTTAGATGAGAATAACTCCTGGCAATATGTTTACCAGACTTCATGGGGCACTTCGATGAGAGCAATAGGTGTCATGGTTCTCGTGCATGGCGATAATAATGGTCTGATTCTGCCGCCGAAGATAGCGCCCGTGCAGGTCGTTGTGATACCTATTTTGAAGGGCGGAAAAACTGATAAAGAAATAAAAGATTATGCCCAAAAAATACTGGATAAGTTGTCCTCTTTAGGGGTACGGGTGAAATTGGATGACAGAGAGACGTTCTCCGCAGGCTGGAAATTCAATGAATATGATATGAAAGGTGTACCAATAAAGATAGATGTTGGTGAAAGGGAACTTTCCTCCAAAACCCTCTTTATAAGGACTAGATTCAACGCAGAAAAGTACTCTATAGACCTGAAGGATATAGATAAGGTAACCTCGAAACTGGATGAAATTCAGAAGAATATGTTCTTAAAAGCGAAAAAAGATATGGAATCGAGAATAACAATAGAAAAAGACAGGGATAAGTTTGTGTCCTCGCTCAAGGATGCAAAGGCAGTACTTAAGGTTGCGTGGTGCGGAGAAAAGGAGTGTGAAACTGGCATAAAAGATTCTACTGGCGCAACATCGAGGGTTAGGCCTCTCGATAAAGAAGTGCTCATCAGCGAAAAATGTGTATTCTGTGGGAAAAAAGCAAATTTTAATACTTTCTTTGCACAATCATATTAATGGATGCAGTAGGATATTACAGTTCTATAGCCCCTAGCTACGATGCACTTTACAAGGAAGAGCAGTTGGATAAGATACGTTCAATGCTTTCGGCCGTAAAGCCAAAAAAGAATTGGATAGTTCTCGATATAGGGGCAGGCACCGGTCTGTTAGAGGAGAATCTAAAAGTAAGGACAGTGACTGCAATAGAGCCATCTGAGATGGGCGAGTTCTTAGAGACAAAGAAACTGCCCGGTGTGAAGGTCGAAAAGGTTAAAATTTCACAGTTCAAATCCTCAAAAAAGTTTGATGTGGTTTTCTGTATAACAGTACTGCAGGACTTGGACAAAAATGAGCGGGAAAAATGCATAAAATCGGCTTTTGAACACTGCAAACGCGGCGGTAAGGTAGTAATATCTGTATTGAAACAATCAAATATAGACCTGTCTTATCTAAAACCTTCACTGGTGTACGAAGTAGTTAATGACGTAATCTATATATTCAATCGATAAAACTCTGACTATGCGTGTACTTTCTGGAGAAGAGAATGAAAAAGCCCTGCATTACTTAAACTTGTCAGCAGAGATAGCTAAAAAATCAACGTGCCTGCGTTCAAGCTGTGGCAGCTTAATAGTTAAAAACAGCAAAATAATAGGGAGCGGTTTCAATTCTTTGCCATTAAACAAGAAGATAATCGAGTGTAAAAAAGAAAGTCTTCCAAAAACTTTCAAGTCGGATAGAACGTGCTGTCTGCATGCCGAGCAGCGCGCCATAATAGATGCATTGCGCAAAAATCCGGAAGAACTTAACGGTTCACGTCTTTACTTTATTAGGCTAACTGGCGAAGGAGAAAAAATGCCGGCCGGAGAACCCTACTGTACAATCTGTAGTAAAATGGCGTTAGATACGGGGGTTTCGGAATTCGTTTTATTTCGAAATGAAGGCGCATGTGTTTACAATACAGAGGAGTACAATGACCTTTCATTTAAATTTAGATAACTACCGCGTTTTTGCGGCCACAAGTATTTTATATAGCATTCTGATTTAGGCGTATGGGGTAAAAGACGCCAATTTTGACACGGCACATGCTTATCTTTGGTATAAGCAGATAAGGGTCTGGAAAGCTTTAAATTCGTTATTGAACTTACTTATTATATACGCGCTAATAAAAATTTGGCGATTAAGGAGGCTATTATGGCAGGTATAACTAAAGGAGAAAGGTTGGACGCCAAGGCGATCATGGGAAAGACGGTCGTTGGAAAAAGTGGTAAAAAATTAGGCGTGGTAAGCGACCTTGTATATGAGGTAAGAACTGGTGAGCTGGTTTATTTGGCTATAAAGATGCCGACTTCTTATGCAAACACATTCCAATTTGAGAAGGATGAGAGGGGGAATGACCAGATACCTTACAATTCTGTTATTTCTATAGGAGATTTTGTAGTAGTTGCCGAAGAAGACATCATTTAATTCCTGCAGTGGACGATCCGTTGCAGAAAAGTAGGCACACTTTTAGAGGGTCTAAAAGGAATAGTGTGTAGAAATACTTCCGAATCTTAATTTTTGAGTTTAATCGGCTTGTTCAGGCATAAATATAGATGCATGTAAAAACCGTGAAAATCCATAATGGACAGTGTTCCGCTGAGGACTCTCTTATTTTAATACAAAAAGTTATTCAGCTCAAAACAACTCGCCAAACTCGAGAAAAAGTATTACAATCACTTAGTTGCGTGTTCTATGATATACTCTTCTATTTTTTTCTCTCTCGCTAGTTTTGTGATGTACCCCGCGATTTTGTTTTTTACGGTCTTGCTCGTAGTTACACTTTTGCTGAGGACAGCCTTATTCGCCGTGTAGTCTTCTCCAAATAGAGTCTTGTACTTTCTTAGTATTTCTAGTGTCGACTGCCTAATCATTTTTCCTCGTATCCTTCCCATTCTGTATTAGACCATTTTTTTGGTATTTAACCATTTCTATTTCGTAGTATGGTGCATGAACATCGGGGCTGTTGCGATAAACACAATTTTAGATGTAAACCACCATATAAACATTTCTACTACTTAAAAGGCAAGTATTAATACGGGCTGTAATCTAATAATTGAATGGTCTCAGCAAAAGACAACACTCTAGAATTATTTCTTGATACAAAAGTGCGCAGTAACGAGTTGGGCACGGATCAATATGATCATGGAGGCACAGGAGCGGCATTCGGCTGTGCCTACGAGCGAATCAGTTGGCACAACATCGGAGATTATATACTTCCGATTGTTCAGTATATAAGAAAAACTAGTCCGGACCATATAATAGCAATAGATCGTGGAGGAAGGCTCGTCGGCCTGGCTGCAAAAATCCTGTACAGAGAACTGTACGGAGACCTGCCGACAGTGGGCGGTATGATAAAGTTTGTATATTTCAGCAACAGATTAAAACCATATGTTTCAGCTTATAGATTAAGCAAAGAAAACATCAAGCCGCTTGTTGCCGAGATTCTGAATAACGCGCCTACCGGCAAGTCAAAAGTGACAATACTCGATGATTATGCAGGTAGCTGCGAAACCCTTCGAGGTATACGCAAGATATTTAATGAACTGAGCGGTGGAACACTGGAGTTAAGTGCGGCAGTAATGCAGGGAATTGGCGGTAACTATGGTGGGGCAGATATCAGTTCTTCAGAGCGCCATATCCGCACATGGGACTGGGAAGTTTATGAGCAGTTGTCTGGTGTGGACTATGTCCCTGAAAATTTCAAGCCAGTCATTATAAAAATGCAGGATACGCCATTAGGGTGCATTCCGTCCGGTAAAGTGCCTCATATTTGGTATCGGGAAAGGATGATAGAAGCCCTACAAGATTTCGCAAAAAGATTGAAGAGAGAGGCGTCACTAGTCTCATCCAATACGGGGAGATAACTTAATACGTGCGGAAATCCATCCAGTTACTTTAGTTACTCCTCATCCTCAAAGTGCTGGTCAATTAGAGCTTCGTCCATAGACTTGTCCTCTTTCGAGGCCCCTCGCTGCAACATGGTTTTTATCTTCACACCTTCTTTTAAATTCAATAAGAAACCTTTGGCACTATAGTACCCTGCTTTACTAGGGTTAAACGCCTCTAAGTAAACATAAGATCCATCGAAAAACAGCTTATTGTTGGTTAACTTCCCAGATTTTATCCTGTTTTTAAAATCGGTTGCCTTTCCTTCGGTTACGCTGTCATTTACAAAGATATAGTCGAAATCGTTCTCCTTCGAATAGTTTCGAATCGCATTCATCATTATGTCTATCCACCTGCGCCGCCCTATTGCAACGACATTTTTTCCAGCTTCAACGGAATCTACAAGTAGCACTTTATTCCCGCACTCATCTTTTGTCTTGTAACATATAGCCGTAGCGACCTTTAATTTTTCACCATTAAAGTACATGTCTATTAACTCAACGTTTTGATTCTCTATGTAATCCAGTACGTCACCTGGTTCACCAGCACGTCCGCCGTTCGGATAGAAAACACAAGCTTGTACTTTTCCGTTGTCGAATATGTCTTCTATGCCCCTCTCCCACGTTCTAACGGTTATCTTGTTGATTGGTTTGTCGCTCCCCCTTATAATCTCCACAAGATCACTCAATACGTCGGTCCTTTCCCTTAAGAAATATTTGGCATGGATCTCATTAAATGCATTCTCGCAGGCGCTGACTTCACCATTCATTAAAAGGTCAAGTCTTGGATGGATGACATTATAGTATACTTTCTTTCGGTCTATGCGCGATCGTATATAATCCAAATCGTCTTTTCCAAACATTTTATAAGCCCGTTCAAGGTTTTCAGGTTTTCTGCTGACTAAGCTAATTAAGAGTGAGCCGAATTTATGTCCAAAATCCATATCAGAGTTTTCAGAGGCTCTCTCCTTAGTATAAAGGATTTTGGTCGGCTGTTTCTGCGTCCTTAGAAGTTTGTTTAGCCTGGACACGCTCAACCTTCTGTCTGAAATGCTATCTAGTATAAGCGTAACGACCGAATTGTCAATTTTATCCATCGCTGTCGAATCTACCCCCACCCCACGTAGGATGTGCTCTGCATCTATTCTGTTTAATTCATAGCCACTGCATTCTATAATTTCAGATATATTGCTATCCCTGAAAAGCAGCTCCTTCTCAATAGCAGCCATTATCTCCTCCCTTGTGAATTCAGGTTTTATGTTTAAAACTTCTTTGAGCCGGTTTATAGAGCTAAAGTACTGGTCGTTTAATAGTCTCACATACTCGTCTTGGACATCGCTCGACTCTGGCTTGTATCCAGTTAACTTTAGAAAATTCGTTACTTCCTTTAAATCCTCCGAAAGATCTTTATCAATAGTCCTAAGGAATATCCTTCTGAGGTCCAACCCATTAAATAGCGGTTGTATGCCTGTAATTTTCTCTAGTAGGGGTATACTGGTAAACCACCCCTGCTTCAGGTAGAGGGCGTATTCCTTCTGAAGGAAATCGGCATCAAATTTTGGAGTTATTTTGCTTTCTCTGGATAACACCTCTATTTTTTTTAATCCCTCAGACAGTCGACTTTTGATTAAACGTTTGTATATCGTTTGCATTTCGTCTTCATTCAAGTTCTCACCAAGTATTTTCAATATCGTACGGATCTTCGAATCCAATTCAAATGAAGAAAAATACCTACCTTCTAACTGCACTAACCGGTATTTTAATTCCTCAGGGTCTAAGGCAGGTTTTACCCCAGTACTCTTAATAAGAGTCTCCATCACCTGCCACCGATTCTCGCTGTAGAGCTCGTTAAACAAATCAGTGGTAAGCATTGGCTCCGGCGCAACGCCGCTAATATCCTTTAAGAGTTTAATTTTATAAAAGTCAATATTTAAATCGCCCCGGCTAAGTAACCTACGATAGCAGTCCTGGATTTTTTTATTATTAGTATACCGCCCAATTTTGGCTAGTTTTTTGAACTTTGATAGCGTATCCATGCTTTCATTGTCCAGCATGTAATCATAAGCACGCCATACATCTGCCTTCTTCGGCTTAAGTCCAGTTATGAAAAACAACGTTGCTATGCTGCCAGCATCTATTTTTGGATAAAGTGCTTTTACCTGTGCAAGGTCAAAAGCCGGTCTTTTTTTGGTTCTACTCATTAAGTCCTCAATCTCTGATATTGCGCCCTCCGATATGAATTCTTTGTAAAGGAGCGTTGTTAAACGGCGTTTTAGAGCCGGATTTATAGAGTTTTTAGAGAAAATACGAGAGTTTAGCTCATCTATATACCATAATCTTTTAAGGTTTTCAACGTCGTTGTCCTTAATCATATTAGATAAAAAATCTTCGAATATCTTATCCGAAGGAGGTATGCACGTTGCCATTAACACGGTATAAAATAAGTCAATTCGCCTGCTAGTGATAGCTTCCTTATAAGCTTCTAAAAGCTGGTCGCTGGTTTGGCTAAACTCGATTATTCTTTTGCGGGGTATTCCCTGTATTCCCTGACCGAACGGCGCTAAATCGAAATTGAAGGCAATGTGCTTTGATAGTTTACCTGCGTAGTCCTTTGGCGACTCTTTAGGCAAAGAGGTTTCAGAAGTTTTGTACCCCGTTTCGATTAGGAGCTCTTCCAGGCAACTGAGCAATTTGGATTCCATCGAATATCCAAATTATAGAAAACTTTGACTATAAATAATTATAATATCATACTCACAACGGCATCACGTCGTTTTATAATGGCGGTTTAAACCGTTATTGGGAATACTTTTATAGAATAAATTTTATGAGTATATATAATCGTAAGGTGCTGCCTCAGTGGCTCAGTAGTAGAGCGTTTCCTTGGTAAGGAAAAGGTCGCGAGTGCGATTCTCGCCTGAGGCTATTAAATCCAGTAGAGCGCAAAGTGCCAAATAGATTCTAAATCGGCTTATCCAATCTTCAATAAATCCATTGATTTCAGAACCGCGCCCGAGTAGAATTTAAATCGATCTTAATAAGAATCGATGAAAAGAGCAAATTTTTAGCTTTCTATTATAGGTGCGACTAGGACAATTCAAAAAATTTTGGTCTAAAGTCATGTAATGTCTGCTAGTGCTCTTGTCTTGTAAAGAATCGCATCGAATACCTTAGCAGACAAAATCGGCTTGTCGCCTTTTAGGTTTAGCTCGGATATGAGCAGTCCATTTATTAGGACCCAAAAGTTGTATAGTACGATAGAAAGCATGAAGTAAATATAGCGTATTAGGTATTTTCTCGATGTTAATAAAGCATTGCCAATACAATAATCCCACCGCAACAGTTTTAATTACGTAGGTTACAAATTATTGTTACCTAGGTTTATATACTTATATGACCATAAATATCAATGGATATACCCCTGGAAGGGCTCCTGAAAAATAAAGAGTACCTAGAAATGGCCCGGTTGCAGGATGAGGTTATAGCTAGGTTGTATAGTATTGATACTAAATTAACATTTCACGGTGGCACATCCATCTGGAGGTGTTATGGCGGCAAAAGATTTTCCTATGATCTAGATTTGTATGTAAGAAATTATAAAGAAATAGAGAAAATTGTAGAAAACCTCAGGCGATATAACTTAGTTGTTAAAAATGTAAGAATACGTAGGGGCGGGAGGTATATCGCGTATTACGCTGTATCAAATGATCGTGCCAGTATAGCGTTGGAGTTCTCCCACAAACGAATAGTGGACCGTGTTCTAGCTACATACACCAAAACTGATGGTTCTAGTATGGATATATTTTCCCTGTCACCAGAAGCATTGCTGTCAGAAAAAATCGCCGCGTATAAGTCCAGAAGAGCCGTAAAGGACATCTATGACATCTTTATACTCACACATGTTATAAAACTGGACAAAACGCGCCCTCCAGTTGTCAGATTTTTATCTGAAATGAAGCCACCAATAGACGAGAATGTATTAACTCAGTTGATCTATGATGGACCTATACCGACTATAGCAGAAATCGTTGATTATATAAAAAGACGTTATGAAATACGTTAATCTTTTCCTCAAGCACTTCTCTAAAACACCTGCCTTTTCTGTTAAGGACGTCAGCAGGTTTCTATTGTATAATCGAGCCGGGAAAACGTACCCTAAGAGGTTTATAAATAATATGGTAAAAAGAGGTAAAATATTTAAAATCTCCAAGGGCGTTTATACAATATATAGTAACACAGAGGTTATAGGCTTTGCATTTTCACCTTTTTACTATGGTCTGACTTATGCGCTATCATATTACAACATTTGGGAGGAGCGGTCAAACCCTGTTATATTGACCACACGTACAGTTAGGATCGGACAAAGAGAGGCTATGAATGCGAACGTTTCCATATTCAGGTTGCCACGAAAATTATTCTTTGGGTATACAATGGTAAAAGGAAATCTATTTTATTACCCCGTATCAGATCTGGAAAAGACATTTATAGACGTGGTTTATTTTAATATAAATCTAAGAAAAGAAACTATCGAAAGACTGCTTTCTAAACTTAACAAGCAAAAATTACACAAGTATCTGTCCATTTGTCCGGAGCATTTGCGAAGAGAAGTACTCGATTTGTATGGTAATTTGACTAGCTCCGCTGGTTAGTACCGTATATTACCGTGTACGTTTCGTTCCTAGAAAGGCTGCTTTTTATTAGTTCTCTCGCTTCTGCCTTTACTTCATTACTGTATTTCTGCATACTTTCATTGATAATTGGTAGCAGTCTATACTGGATTTAAGGCAAATCTACCGTGGTTTTTTCAAAAAAGAAGAAAACGTAAATCCAAGTAGTTGACTTTTACGGAATGCTTTTAATTGCCTGCTGCTTCGAGTCTGTAGAGTTCATTGGTGTTTTGAACATTGAGCTCTACTGAAAGACTATGGATATAAACATCTTCAACCCTACATTTGGCGGATTATTGTCTGCAATCGTTGTTTCGTTTCTGCTCGGTGTGATACATGGCATAACGCCAGATGAGCATACATGGCCCATAACTTTTTCTTATGCGATAGGAAACTTTAGCACAAGAAAAGGAGCTGAGGCCGGGCTGGTGTTTTCTCTTGGCTTTACAGTGCAACGAGCGATTATGTCGGAGGCGTTTTATTTTATTTTTAATTATGGGCTATTCTCCATAAGGGACTTTATACAGTCAAATACTTTCTTTGCACTAGTATACTTTTTGGTCGGATTAGCAATGGGTATTGCAGGTTATTATGTAAAGTACGGTAGGTTTTACCCGCACTTGGAACTGAATAGGCTTTTACGCGGTAAGAAAGGACAGTTTGAACACAAACACGAAGATTTTTACAAAAAGAACGTATCGAATAAGATGGCCATTATCCACGGACTTATTGCTGGATTTGGGATGGGTGCCTTCGCGCTCATAATATTTACTGTCTTGGCGCCAAAGATGCCTAGCCCATACCTTGGATTTTTGCCAGGAGCTATATTTGGTATAGGCACTATGGTGACACAGGTTGCAATAGGCGCCGTATTCGGCACGGCAATGCGAATGAAAAAATTAACTGAGAAAGCTCTCCAATTCCTGGCAAGGTATATCTCCTCCTCAGTTTTGTTGTACGGCGGACTAGTTTTCATGTTTGCCGGATTGATAAGTCTCATATTTCCACAGATACTATCCTTGGGAATCTCCACAGGGATAGGGGTTTACAATATCAATAGTATTGATATGGGGCTCTTACTCGTTATAGTGACTGTAGGAATAATAGGTATTTTTTCGTACATAACTGGAATAAGACTTGTGCGTAAGAAGTATCTAAGTTGATTTTTTTTATATACTTATAATAAGTCTCCAATATCCTCTAAGCAAGTTAAGCCGGCAGTTCTGCATCTAGCAGAATAAGAATAATCTATTGAAAAACCATTGGCTGAAAAATATCCTATAAAGCGCTTTAAACGAAGCAGCCCAGTCCTGTCATTGTCAAAAAGTGGAATTAACTTGGTTTCTTTTGGCAATGTCTTCTCCAATTGTGAATAATTCATTTGTGCAGTCTGCACAATTCTTTCCTTGGGTATCCCGAGCCCAGACAAAGCCGCAATGTCGCGTTTCCCTTCAACAAGTATCCTGGCTTCACGCTCACCACCCAGGTCGCGTAACAATGCCCTTAATGCAGCGTAATTAGGCACCATTTCTTTAATAGGAAGGGTTTTAATATATATGCCTTTAACTTATATTTTAATCGTTTAAGGCTGGTATTAATCCATTCGTAATAGCGTATTTATTTTTTCTAATGTAGCCTTGCCTTGTGGAATCAGACGGTCTAGGCTGTCCCTTTCTAATATGATTCTGGCTCTTTCAGAAAATAATTTTATTATTTTACTTATTAATTCTTCTCTTCTCTTGTTTCCGGGAGTAATAAGCACGAAACCCTCTTCGGGCTTGTAGGGAAGAACCAGCGCCTCGTATTCATTCTGGTGTACTAATATTCGTATGTATACTTTGAGTGGTGCCTTTTTTATGTACTCGCGTTTGCCTTCAATGTAAAATGCGCCTTTCTTGAGGGATTCGCCAGAAGGAGGGCTTTTAGTCACTTGGGTCGGTTTTACCCAATATACATCAAGACTGCCCGCACCACTCTTCCACGCAGATGAATAAGACGCCACCAGGCTAGCAGCTTCCCTGATGCTTGCTTCGGAGATGCTATGATTCTTATTTGGCTTTATTACGCAGAAAGGACTGCCAAATACATCAGCGTGCATTATCAGGTCATCCCTTTCGACATGTCTGTTTATCAGCGCTATGTTCTGGCTATTATCCCGTCCGAGTACCACCAGGTTTCCCTCTGACGTAAAACACCACCTGAACTTTGCATACCAGGCCGATTCAAGTTTTGGCTTGATGCGCTTTGGAAGCACCTTTATTTCGGCGATTTTATTAGCCGCTCTTTTTAACTTCTTTATTTTTTCATAATATTCAGATATGGTCTGTCGCAGAGGTTTAGTAATGTCTATACTTATTCGCTTATCCGGCAATTTGCATAGGAACCTGCCTTCTAGAATCCACCCACTTCTCTCTAATTCTTGCATTCTTTCATTTAAACCAGTTTTGGAATCTCTCGCTATTCCAATTAACTTGGAGACATCGCTAAAATTATTTTCTAGAAGTTCTACTGCAGCAGAATATTCTTCAAGTGCTTTTCCGGTTTCGCTGGCATTTTTCTCAGATCGCGTCGTCTCCTTTGGAGCGGTTTCCGCAAAGAACGCTAAAATCGCATCACTGATAGTGTCAAAGTATCTCCTCGGCCAATCCACGTGCTTTAAGTCTATAACCGACAGAATATTTTCTCCGATTATATTTGGATGTGGTGTCTCTGAAATGATAGATTTTAGGCAGTCGTACAGTTTCACGAGCTCCGCTTCCCCAACTCGGTGTGGATCAAGGGTCTTATCCAGTCCACTACGGTAGACTATCTCCTCTGCGTATACCCCACCGAGAGACAGGTCTACTGCCAACGTCTTGACTATGCTAGACTTGTCAGAATTGCTTATCGTATTATGGAATCCATCGAAGTCTATTTCGAATACATTAACACCGCCAGGCGGATACAAGAATTTCTCTCCCGTTGCGACCATTCGTGTGCCATAATTGCGGTTGAACATTGCCTGTTCTATCACACCTTCTTTAACGAGTACGATATTGCCATTGGAGAAGAGCTCTATAATAAGTTTCGCCGTGTCACTGCCGATTTCGATTATCCTATCTGCGCCGTGCATTGAGATTAAAACCCTTTTATTAAGCAATTCTGATTTTATTTTTGAGGTGAATGGAAATTCAACAGCATCGTGAGGTTTTTCTTTGGTAACCGCTATATAATCGCCAGGTCTTATCTTAATCCAGTGTTCCCCTTCACGGTATATCAGCAGATAAAGTGCGTTCTTTTCACTCTTGACCCCCCTTATGAACCCGCCATTTAGAAAGGACAGCTCAGAAGTTAGCTTGTATAAGTCCAGTGAGGAGATGCTCTTCTTAGGCATATTACTGCCCTAAGTTGGATTGTATCGTGTTCTTTAAATTTTGTACTTCTTCCTCAAAAGTGGCTTTTCGTTGTTTCATTACTTCTTCGTTCATCTTATCGTATACGGGACGTATTAATTTTGATATACCGTGCGTCCACTTATCCAGATAATCTAAAAGAATATCATATGTTACATCTACTTTTACCGTTCCGGTTTTGACCTCTACTTGTTTACCCTCTTTTACGCCTGCGCCCTTTTTTATTCCCCTGAAGTCTATCTTTAGCGTCAATCGGTACGCCATATAATCATCAATTAGTTTAGTTGCACTCCAGTCTATTACGTAGTTGTTCGAGAATTGAATATAAGAGCCCTCTATTACATTATAGCCCAAGCCTTTAAGCGTATCTTTTAAGAAATTATAAAATTTCTGATCATCCAAAATGCCGTCGTATTGAATTGTGGTTGATCCGACAGGTATAACTTCCATACTTATTTATTTTCTTTGCTTGTATTTAAACTACCCCTACCCATATATTTGAAGCAGGTCGTTTTTATCGGTTCTGCTAAATATAATTTTCTTTGCCATTTCAATGTCGTTATCATAAAGTATTCCTACCTTTTTCAGAAAAACATCCTCTTTCTCTGAAAACAGGTTATCGCCTAGCTTGTACTCCACGATTCCATCATGCAGTTTAGGTTTTATTCTTTTTAGGTACCCTCTTCCATTGTTGATTAAGGCATCCAGCCCGTCCTTCAAAACTTCGCTAAGTGCTATTTCATGTCCATTTAAAAACGCATCAGCCTTCATATCCTGAAAACCAGGATCGTCCTTGAATAATCCGTTAGCTATGCACTGTATCGTATCGGCATAAGTTTTGAACTGAGGAGTATCACCTAGAATCTCTCTTTTTACACTGCCGTTCATCATAACTTCATACAATCTAGTTTTTATCCCGTTATGCAGACCCTTTAGGTCTTCAGCCTTAGACTCTGAAAATGAATACCTGAGGATATCTTTCAGTGGAAGTTCTGCGTGCGCAGCTATATCTGTAGTCATGAGATACCCCTTAGAACCATCTTCACTGGTAGTTATGAAAACACTTTGACCACGCGTTGTCGATGTTAACTGGTAATGATTTACAATCACCTTGTATACCTTAGTGAATGCACTATTATCCATAGTCTTAAGAATGTCCACCAATAGGTCCTTTTCGAACGTTGCCTTAAGATGTATATCAATTCCAAGTATAGGTACTTCACGACTAGTTAGTTTTTGGTCCAGTATTGTGCTACCCTGTGCATTTATGCTGACCATCTCGAAGTCTGGGTCCCTTAAAGTGCCAATTGAGGATTTCATTTCTTCCTCGGTTGCACGGGTTTTATGCGCATCGTTTTTTATATATTGCGCCGCCATTACATAAATCTCGTTGCACATGGTAGTTTTAGTAGCAGACGTGTACTCTATTATTGTACAACTTTTAACTGGGTCGAGAATCATCTTATCTAACTGTTTATAGCCAAGGGGTGTTACACCCGAATGAACTCCATAAAGAACTGATACTCTCTCAAGGATATCCTCTAGATGTCTGTCTACAGCACTGTTGCCGGCACCGACTTTATTCGTACCTTCTGCTTCTGCCATCTTATTACGAAGAAGGGTACTTGCATATAAAGCTTTAATGCATCCAATTCAATCGGTTATAAAATTATACCTAGAACACAAGTAAACAGGTATTGCTCACGACCAGAGTAGCACAAGGCTTAATGTAGCAATTACTATCTCGATTATGGTGAGGAGACTTGTTATTTGCCACTCTTTAAACCTGCCCGTCCTCAAAAACAGGTGTGTTAAAGAATAAATGTTCTGTCCATGCGGCGATTTAAGTGTGCCGTTTCTCTGTAATAACCCCCACGAGTTAGCATGAAAGTGCTTCCTGGCCTTCAATGCAAATTCTATAATCCATGGTATGATCAATAATATTCCAAGCAACTGCAGATTTCCTATTATTATTGTTGCTGCAAAACCGGCGCCTATAAAATAAGTAAGGCTGTCTCCCGGGAGTATTTTAGCAGGATAAGCACCATAATACAAATAACCTATCAGTGCCCCACTGAATATTGTAGCGATTGCAAAAGCGGTGTATTCCTGGGTATGATAAGCGAATATTGCTATTGCTAAGAATGCAACAAGCCCCATCTGGACGGATATACCATTTAAACCTTCTAGCATGTTAAATGCGTTAGCCGAGAAGATAACTGCCGCCGGAATCACTAAGAATGCATAGATCAGTTGGTTTATCTGGATGCCACCGATAAACGGCACATTTATTACCGGCGCGCCCCAGTTTATTGCGATTAGTGGTAGCGCGGCAATCAGTGTCAGCAGAGGCTTTTGCCATTGTTTTATGCCACCGTTGAAAAAAGTATAGTTTTTTGCAATTTTCAGTGCATTGACCTTTGATGTTCTTACTCCCCCGCCTATAAGATCATCCAGGAAACCGACGAATGAAATTGCCACTACACTCACAAGCGCTATCAGTACTAATTCTATGTTTATATTGGCAGTCGTAAGATAGTTTAATGAAAATAACAACGCCAGGACACCAAAAAAGAAACCAAACGCCAGAATAGGACCTCCGCCTACGGGAAGTACGGGACGGTTCTTTTTATTTATGTCACGAGCTATAAATCCGCTTTGTAAAAGCAAAGGCATCAGGAACTGGCCCCCGAGGAACGTTGCAGTTAAAGCTATCAATGCAGAGACCAGAACTTCTACCGTCATTTTATCTATTCGTTAATTTGGTATTTAAACTTTCAAAGTAAAACCAATAATATTGCCCTTTTCTTTTAAGATTTAAAAGCAAGTGTGACTTTAGGTTCAATATATAGCCCCGTAGTATAGTGGTCAAGTACATGGGCCTTTGGAGCCTGTAACACCGGTTCGAATCCGGTCGGGGCTAAGTTATTTAG
>JAJZNV010000007.1 GCA_021852265.1 Nanobdellota archaeon | reverse complement strand
AGTACAGTTTACAGAAAATGGACGTATCTGTCTTAAGATATGCGGACAAATTCAGTATCACCGTTCTATCCTGGTTATTATCGATACTTATTTGCATAGAGTATGTGCTTATACAAGAAAACAAATGCTTAAATAAGCGCTATCATCTTACTACTGTTATAATTTCGAATTAAGGAGGTCTAAACAACAATGGAAACTAATGATTTAGAAAAGGATTTAGAACGTCTTCTTTCTGCCTATAGAGAAAAAACGAAGATGCCTAAAATAAGGTCATTAGATACAGAATTAAATTATCTTGACGCAAGAAACGCAGCAGAGCCCTACGGAGGACTGCCTACAAATGCATTGCACCAGAAGATACTGGTAGAAACGGATGAGTGGAAAAGTCCTGAATTGAAAGGTTATTACCCTGCATTTGCAAGAGAAATGTCCGTATATCCAAAACCATGGGAAACGATGAAGAAAGGGGAAGACGTAATAGACGCATTCTTAGACAATAAAGGAAGAAAATGGATTTACCCATCTTACTGTATACCAGATGAAGCAATAGGTAAGGCAGGTAAAGCACTCATGGTAAACCCGAGAAAGATCATAGAAGAGAAAAAGGAAGTCACGGTAATAGCAAATCCGTACAAGGACGTAACAGTCCTTTCAGATTTCCCACAGCGTTCGGACTGGACACGGACATTCGGAGCCGATAATTACGTTTGGCGTTTGAGTGGCGCAGGCGTGCGGCCTTTGGTTCGCGGCTTCGACGTCTACGACATTGGGCGTGATGTTGGTGTCGACTGTGGGCTTCGCTACCGTTTCGGGGTGGGCTATGAAAGCCTCGAAGAAGTGCCACTAAATCTGAAGGACATCACCTTAGAACAGTTTCTATCAGTTATTAAGAAATCAAATAACGTTGGTTAAGATATATATCAGGAATTATTCATAGTAACGTTGAATCAATCATATATGATAATAAAAATAATAATTTAATTTATTTTTTAAATGGAAACTCTACGTATATGTCTTACTGGAAACCTAAGAAAATACTGGGGGTTTTAGAAGATATTGTTGACCATGCTGACAAAAGTGCGAGGCATATTGAAAAGGGTATGGTCCGCAACCAAGAAGTATACTCTCGCAATTTAAAATCTGCGGGAAAGGCATATGCCAATGCTGTAAAAGCGCGTATGGATAAAGTTATCCCAAACTTCTCGAATTATATAATAATGGTAGAACATGAAGAAGATAAAAGTATTTTAGAGGACGCATTAACAACTCTTGAAGAGCGCCACCTTAAGCGCAAAACTGCGTACTTCTCCTCTGTTGGTATGCTAGGTCTTCTCTTACCTCCCTTGATTGGAGGCTATGCGGGCTAGGAGTGGCTGAGCAATGGAAGCCGAAGTGCAGCATCCGTGGGGTGCTCTTTCTTCGCTGTTCTGGGGGGATAAGTTAGTGTCTAAACAAAAAGAAATATCATCTAGACTCAGTGCTAAATATGGCCGAATAAAGGTAGAATTATTCAACAAAACATAGAGTGATTTTATGTTGAGTGATACTTGATAGGTACCTAGAAGATAACCAAGAGGAAGTCCTTTTTGGTGTTAGGTTCTGACAACGCACCATTGTATATTGCCACCCGCGTTTTATACGAGTCTCTGAATGACCTAAGCTCTTCTGGAAACAGGCTCTGGCCGACAACTTCTATATCAGCCACCTTTGTGTCCATACACTAGTAAGAAATGTTCGCTATTTAACAGTTCTAATCGTTGTTTGCTATTGCTTGCATGCATTCTTTAAAGTATGGGCAATACTTGCACTCCCATACTTTTTTGGCATCGAAATAATATTCCGCCGGTGGCAACTTTTTATTCCGTAAGTGAAGGTCCAGATCCCTAAAGCGTGTTATTATCTTAGCGTATACCGAATCGTCATAATCCACTCTAAATTGACGAATATTAAGATTTTTTTTGTCGGCGTATAATAGCATTCCATAGTCAGCTTCCATCGCGCTAAGATACAGCATTAGTTGCATTACATGTTTAGGTTCCGGCTCATTTATCTTTAGTACATCACCCACCGATTTAGCCTCTATTATTATCTTCTTGTTTGTATTCTTTGTTATTACGTAATCATCTATCCTGCCATATATCGTAAACGAACTTTTCTCATCCTTGTAAGGGATCTTTATTGGCCGCTCATCCTCCACGAATGAGAACTCATCTGATTTTTTAAGAACATCGGCTATGAATGCATGCAAGTTATTACCGAGCGCAAATATCCTGAGGGCCCCAGCTTCTGTGGGTTTTGGCAGCACATACGAATAGTAACTGCGTCTTATGCACATGCCAATCTCGCTCGGGTAGTATGCCCCTACTGTTTTTGGCCTCCCCTCCTCTTCCAAGTAATCGTCTATTATGCACCCTATATCTATGTCGATTATCTTGTTATCACTAAAATCACTAAGTCTTCTATCTTCTGCCATTAATAGAGTTTATAGTAAGAAAGGAATTTAAATGTATAAAATAATAAGAAACTAATGCAGACTAAGAATACGCTGTTGTTGGGAATCATTTTTATAATTGTTTTCTTAGTTATATTTGCACTTGTCGCATATGGCGTAACCGCCTCATTTGACGATTCCGTATTCACGTTCATAAACAGCGGATTGAATGTGAACTCCCTGAATTTTTTCTTTATTGCAGCCACTAACTACGGGAGAGAATATTTCTGGATCCCGGTGGTAATGCTATTATGGCTATTCGGCAAAAAGAATGAAAAACGTGCAGCACTAGTTTTAGTCATAGTATTTATAATTCTCATTATAACTGGTGAGGCGCTTAAGTATGGCTATTATAGAGCAAGACCACCCCTCTCGCTAAGTAATGCGCTACTACTGGTCCCACTTGATAGCGACTCTTCCTTCCCATCCGGCCATGCACTTATTGTTATGGGCGGTGCTGTAGTATCCCTCTTAATGCTTAGAAAGCGTTATTCATTGCCACTGCTAACGGAAGCTTTAGTTGTTTGTTATTCGAGGATCTACGTTGGCGTGCACTACCCGATGGATGTGCTCGGTGGCGCAGTTCTTGGAGCAGGAGTTGCACTTACCGTAGCATATATTCTTCTAAACGCAAGCATATTCGAATCGTTCTTTAATTCGCTTGTAAGGACGTATAATGAAGTTTTGCACCGGATGCATCTAATTTAGACAATTTTGTGAGGTTCAACTATAACTTAGAAGATATCAATTTTATTGCCGAGGTACTACATGCCGGCGCCGCATTTGATATATCAAAGCAGATTATCGCAGAAATGTAATTTGATTCTGTAGTTATCGATGAATTCATCTGGGAACCGCTCGTATTAAAATTTGATATTATGTAGCTTGGCATATAACCTACACCATTTGGATTAAACAATACGGGTATTCCGTTAGGAACTAGGCTCTCTCCCGCACCAATTTCATAAAAATTGCCGCCTACCACGGTAAATGGAACCGAGCCGCCACTGTCATACTTTGAGAGATACCCATTTTGTATTGCGGTCGGATTTTGTAGGGGGTTACCATTGTTATCTAGCGTCTCTGTGCTTACGAAGTCAATATAATTTGAAGTGTAACTTAAGTGCGGAGACAGGAAGTTTAGGGTCCAATCACCTTCCGATGCCTTATAGAAGAGCGAGTAGGGTTCAGGATTCGTCGTCAGATTTCCAGTTGGCAGGGCGCTTAGTGTCACTGCACTGCCATAATATGTCCAATTGCCGAAATTACTTAATGCGGCGAACAATGCATATCTCTCTGCGGCACAAAATTGGCACCCTTCTATACCAATAAAACTCACGTACAATCTACCACCGACCGTGTAGGCCGATACGCCTGCGACCTGTTTCCAGCCGTTGCCTATTGCACTCGTGACCGGCGCATTGAAAAGGTAAGCCGTCGCTAGAAAGGCTGCCACTATAACGACGACCATCGCAACAACCGCGTACACTAAGTGAATTAATTTTAACGAAGCCATTTTGTTACTCTCTGAGTATCAATCATCCTAATCAGACTAGACCGGATTATAAATATCTTAAAAATGCCTGTTTGTTTAAAATTAAAAAGTGCAACAAATAGGATTATATTGGTATGGAGGTTGGTATTATTGAGGAAAGCGCGCTATGGACATAGACCTACGGTATCATAAAAACAAGGGAATTTACGTTCTCAATGGCCTGCGCGTAATGCTGTTGCCACGTGGAAGCCTCGCCTTAATACAGGACTATGTTAGCACTATACTCGGATTGGCTACAAAGAGCATTTTCGAGGAGGCTATGGCTACTACAATGTATTCTTTTATACAGGATCTAATAAAATCAAAGAAGTTAAAATTGCATGGGGAAAAGTCGAGTGAAGAACTGTTTGATCTGATAAGTGATCTTGGACTTGGACATATAAACTCGATGTCAAAAGATATAGGCTCTTACAGTTTTACCATAGACAGATGTTTTAACTCAGTACTTAGCACAATCAAGTCGGTCAACTCGTGTTTTCAGGCAGGGGGAATTTTAGTGGCGCTATATAGACTAATGCTTGAAAAGGACGTAAAAGTCACTGAAGCAAAATGCAAAAGCACTGGAAACTCTGACATAGACTGGTTTGATGTGAATGTAATCGGGGCTAACGGCAATTATAGCTATGTAAGTTCCCCAATTTACATGATGGATGACCAAAATTTCGAAAAAATTGAGATTTTAACTGCTGAGTTTGGCATCTTGATTAATTCCATACCAGTTGAAGTTATTCCGGTTATTTTCTTTCCATATCTTTTCAGCCGCTTAAGAAAAATAATCGGTATGGGGGTTTATGGAATACAGTATGGGATAGGTACCGCATTATCTAAGCTATATTCACCTTATCCAATTTCAAACGTATCAACGAAGTATCACGTTGATGGGTTTAGTACACTTTCCCCATTAGTAGGAGTTGGTTTGGTCCAAACCATAAAAAACGATTTCGGAGGCTTAAAGGAGGTAGACGTTTATGATAGTTTTAATTCACTCCACATAGACACCGAAGTGGAAAAACGCTGTTTCTTGTTGAGTGGTATATTTACCGGCTTATCTTATAATTTGGTCGGAACAAATCTTAAAATAAAGGAAACTGATTGTGCCGCAGTAAACAATAGCATGTGCAAATTTTCACTCGATTAATGCAAGTGCCTTAATAAGGTACTTAAATAATAAAATATCTGATACTATTGTACGGAGCCATCGCCCAATAGGAGGGCACACGACTGAAGCTCGTGACGGTGGGGGTGCAAATCCCTCTGGCTCCAATTAAATTTATACAATCGATTGTTACCTAACGTCTTTACCTACGAAAAGGAAATATGCCAAAAAGGCCGCTGCAAGGACCGAGAAGATTACAGAAACCGCAGTTATACTCGTCGCGAGAACGGTAAAACCGCTTATTAATATCCCGATTGCGCCTCCTGCGTCGTAGCTAACCGTTTCGAAGACATAAAACTCCGCAATATCCCTTCTATCCCTTTCGAGGATATAGCCGGACAATGTTAGATAAGTTGTTGATATGGTAAAACTTGCCAACAATAGAATGACCAGTATATAGACACTAAAGTTTAAAAGAAAGGAGGTAGAAAGCATTGCGATGATAGCTATTATTATAGAGCAAGCTATTACCCGTCTCTTACTGCGCTTTTTGTAGATATGACTGGCCAGCAGGCTTCCGAAACCAAAGGGGAGGCAGATAACTCCGTATATCACTCCTCCATAAAAGATGTCCGCGGATTTGATTATAATCAAAATGGGAACTAACAGCCATATTGCCCATTCGAAAAACCCGAATATAAAGGAGAACATAGAAAGCCCAGTTACAAAATGCTTAAATTTTTTGTATAAGCCGGCTTCTTCACCCAGGATTTTATTTAAATTACTCTGCTTTACTTTATGCGTCGCCTCAAGTGGCTCAAGATATTTAACGAATAGTGCAAGCGCCACTAAAAGTAACCCTGAGATAAAAGCTAGGAGGTACCATAAGCTGTAATACTGAAATAAAAATCCTCCGGAGGCGGCACCCGCAAGCCCGCCAATGCCGGCGAGGCCATATACTAAGCCAATGTATTTTATCTTCACTTTCTTAACGATATTAAAAACATATGCTTGTAGAGATATTTCTGTAGTTATCGAACCGATGCCTAAAAGTATGATGTCTATAAGACCAATCCCAGAAAACAGAACAAAGATTATCGGCGTAAATATAAGAAACATTGTTCCAAATGTGCCTATGCTCTTTGCTGAGCCATTATCCACATAAAATCCTATCGGAATCGAACCGATTATCTCTACGAGGGGGATTATTGCAAGCAGTATGCTAACCAATGCATAATTGTAATTAAAGATATTAGAAAAGAGCAATGGTAAGGTATACCAAATTGCAAATATTGAGATATTTACTAGAAGCACGATAATGATTAGTGCAAATTCATTGTTCTTCATCTAATATTATGTTTCTAATTAGAATTTAAGTGTGCATATAAAGCACCCTTAAACATTAACTAACACGTTATATTCTGGAAATATGTTCCATTATCTGCGGTATAACTGCAAGTGGCGATGACCTTGCTGCTGTAAGAGCTGTAACAGTTGTATATTTTTCCCTGATAGGTTATTTGAGCGGTGCAAAATTTGGTGTCGAACCGATTGTTATTGTTGCTGGCCCCATTGGACGGTTGCCCGCAATAACTTGTCTGGCAGTTAAATGCAAAGGACGTCATACTTGTGTTGGGAGGAGACGGAGAACCGAACCCGAGTATAGGTAGAATTATAAAAATTAGTGCTAATACTAAAATCATTATCGCCAATATTATCAGAATTACCGCGGTAATCGGCAATCCCTGTCCTTTCATACCTTTTATTATGCCACAAATTTAAAAAGCTTAAGGAGGGACCCAGTTAACATTGGTCGCTACGCCATTGTTATTGTTCCCGCTGTAATCGTTTGCATTTCCATCCAGAGGCCACCATGAGTTTAGCTCACTATTGGGCAGTGGTGGACCGCCAAGGCCTTCATTATAGAGGCTCAGTACCTGTGCGGGAGTTAATACTGTCTTATAGACGGCTAAATCAGCGATCTTACCAATAAAATACTGAGAGGGACCCGGTCCTATTGCGCCTATATATTCCGTTCTTCCTGCAAACTATGATTAATATGGCCCAGCTATAGGTCATGAGATATTCTAATGCTGATTGCGATTTATGCGCAGAGCTCATACGAGAGAGAGAATAAATAGATTATGGGAAAGCGCCGACAAGCCTATCTAGAAAAGTTAAATCTTTTCGTACGTTCCTATTTCTTTGGAAGCGCCCCTAATTTATCTTTTAATTCGGGCAGGTCAACTTTAAGCATTTCCCAGATTGCTTTTGCTCTTACGTCAAAGTATTTGTGTATAAGGATATCTCTAAGACCGGCTAGTGTCCTCCAGGGAAGACCACTATGTTTCTCCTTGTAATCTGAAGAAATATTTTTTGTAGCTTCCCCTATTATCTCAAGACGTCGTATGACAGCGTCCTGCGTTTTTACATCTTTCAAGAATTGTTCTTCGCTCATGTCTCTTGTATAAGCTTCTATTTTATTGATTGCGTCTATCAAATCGTGGATTAGAACGAGCTGGTCTTTTATCATAACAGTTCCACTTTTTCTTTCAGTATGCTATCTTTGATAAGAGGATTTACTGTATCGTAAGTCACTAAATCGACGGACCTGTCCAACTTTTCCTCCAATTCCTCCTTTAAATCAACCAGTGTGAAGGCTGATATATTATCGGGAAGATCCACTAAAAGGTCCACATCACTATTCACAGTCGCTTCCCGGCGGGCAAAAGAGCCGAATATTGCTGCCTTCTTTACACCGTAGTGCTTAAGTGTCGGAACTACTTGTGATTTTATTTCTAGTATAGTCGGAATATACAATCTACTGGCCTTTTTTAGAATTATCTCATCGGCATGCTCTATAAGCAGAAGGGTGTCGCCGTTTTTTATCTTGATATCCTCCCTTATCTCTTTAGGGATTGCTATCTGTCCTTTTGAAGATACTAATACCGTTTTCACCACCGTGTCCATGATTAAGTAAGATTTTTCTTACTTATAAAGCTTTGCACTAGAACGGCTGTGGGACAGAATTCGACTATTTATGCATCCTGAGGAGGTTGTGCCAGAGGATGTTGCAGCGAGTGGTAGCGTTCTTCTTTGGTATCACGTAAGGGGAAAAAGAGCTTATGTTGTCGTGCTAAAGAGCTATTAAGCTAATTCTGTCCCACAGCCTCATAAAGTCAAAAAGCTTAAATAACAGTTAAAATCTATAGTATATAATCATGAAGAGACACTAGTGATTATTAATTTTATGGAAGAAGACGACCTAGATTCTAAATTGAGTGATTCCTATGGGATACAACGTTCTTATCTTAAAGTTGAGGCAC